>JBEEHC010000020.1:0-5603 GCA_041167205.1 Verrucomicrobiota bacterium | reverse complement strand
TGGTCCAAAGCCGGTAAAGTTAAAGCTGCCGAGATTGCCGCTCTGGTTGGAAGCAAAGATGAGGCGGTCGGTCAATCCATCGGTACCCTGAGTGGACGACGTTCCCGTCCAGTTATCGATCGTCAATGTGAACCCCCCGGGGGCAAGGCTCGCGAAGGTAAGGATGCCGACGGTGCCCGTTCCAAAATCGAGATGCGAACCGGTGGCGGTCAAGCTGAGCGCGCCGATCCCCGCAGCGCTCGAACCGCCCTCGTTGAAATTCCCTCTCGTGAAAGTCCCACCGGCCAGCGTCATTGTGGCGGTGTTGTTGATCTGGTTGTTTCCACCCAGAAACAGGGTGGCGCCGGAGTTCACCGTGATTCCGCTCGTGAAGCCGAGTGAACTCCCCGAGCCGTTCGCGAGCGTGAGCGTTCCGCCGCTCACAGTGGTGGCGCCGGTAAAGGTATTTGCGCCCGACAGGGTCCAGGTGCCGGTCCCGCTTTTTGTCAGTGAACCCGAAGTCGTTCCAATAATACTCGAAATGCTGCCGTTCCCTGCGCCAGTGAGGGTGAGCCCAAACGTGGCGCCGCTAATGGCGCCGGCGTTAGTGAGATTGAGTGTTCCGCCGTTCGAGGACAGGGTCGTTGCCGCCGAGAGAGTGAGCAGTCCGCCGTAATTGTTGATTCCACTTACGTTGACGAGCGCGCCGGTCTGTCCGCTAGCGCCAGTTCCTCTGATATTCAACGCTTCAGAACCTACTGTGATACCGCCTTGTAATTGCAATGTCGCGCCATTGGAAACCGTCGTGCCAGCGGCGATTGTCCCCAGGCCGGTCGCATTCTGAATGTTCAAAATACCTGCGCTCACTGTGGTCGCACCGGTGTAGGTGTTGGCTGCGTTCAATGTCAGCGTGCCTGTCCCGTCCTTGGTGAGGGTGCCGGTGCCCGTTGCAATCACATCGTTGACCGTCACATTGCCCGTCCCGCCAAATAGCAGGTTGTCATTGCTTCCGGTGATCGCGTTCCCGCTGGCCACATCCAGGGTCAACGTCCCTGAATCAGAATTGATCCGGGTGGTAGAGTTGATCGTAATGGCCCCTGCCCAACTGTTGTTCCCGCTGATGTTCCGCAATGCGCCATCGCTGCTGATGCCCGTGCCGTCCAAAGTCAATGCTTCGTTCCCCACCGCGATCGTGCCTTGAAGCTGTAACGCCGCGCCCGTCGTGACAGTCGTGCCGCCGGCGATTGTGCCAAGCCCCGTCACGTTTTGGATATTCAACACTCCCGCGCTCAGCGTCGTCGCGCCTGTATAAGAGTTCGCGCCCGAGAGCGTGAGCGTGCCGGCGCCGGTCTTCGTCAGGCCGCCCGTCCCGCTGATAATTCCACTCGCGCTCGTGTTTGAGCCGCCACCGATCGTCAAAAGAAATCCGCCGTTGGTAATGTTCCCTCCGAAAACCAGGCTCCCGCTCGTCGCGCTCCAAGTCTGCGCGATGGAGAGAATGATCGCGTTATTGATTGTTTGCGTGGCGGCACTGTTATTGGTGACGCCCGCGGCGGTCCTGATCGTGTAGGCCGCGCCGCCGAGGGTGAACGCGCTGGCGCCACTGTTGAAACTTAATGAGTTGATGGTCAGCGCCGCCACTTGGTTGGGCGTGAGACGAACGCTTCCAGCAAACGCGAGATCGTCGTTCGCGACCGGCGCCACACCTCCCCAGTTTCCAGCGGTGCTGGTGTTATTATCCGCACCGCCGCCGGTCCACGTTTTGATGCTGGTCACTGCGTCGGTCCCGCCCGTGGTTCTCGTCATGGTAGCGCCGGTGCCAGCGAGAATTTGACCCTCGGTCCTGCTATCAGTCGCGTAGGTCGGGGCCGTCAATATCCCCCCGCTGATCCCGGCGATCGAGCTGTTCCCAAGCGCGATGTTTCCGGCGCCATGTTCCCAAAGATCAACCACGCGCTGCGCGCCGAACGTTGCAAAGTCTCCGCCGCCGATGGCACCGCCCACGTTTACCTGAGCGACCCCGATGCCAGGCGCAGCCGCGAAATTGCTGCTGCTAAGTTCGAAAATGGAGCTGGCGCTCGTCGAACCGGTCTCGTTCGAATCGAAGCCGGATAGAACCAGGATGCCACTATTGAAGAGCGTTCGATCGCCGCTCCCACTCATGGTTCCCGCGTCCTGCAGAATTTTTCCTAGACCCACGTTAAACAATGGCGTGTCTCCAAGCGCACCGGTATTGATCGTCAGCAAGCTGGTGACTTCTTGCGTCTCCTGTAGAGCACCGCCAGCAACCGTGAGGCCGCCACTTGCGTCGCCCCGATTCACACCCAATGAGATCGGGACGACGCTAGCATTCAGCATGGTGGGCATCAGGACGCAAAGAACCAACGCCGCGCCGGTTGGAGCGAACGGAAAGCGAATTCCATTCGGCTTGGAGAAACCCATTCGGGGCAGTCACTTAGCCGGTTACGTGCCCGCCCTAGGTATTTTCCACATTCCTGCCTCCGTAGTTTTTCGGATCCGAACGAGAAAGCGCTCGGAGTCGCCACCCCCTTCGGCGCGAATTCAGCGTGCCATGCCAGCGACGGCGTGAGGGAGATAAGGCTCTTCGAGACTCGTGACTGTCTCCGCCGGTAACCGAAGGTCGAGAGCTGCCAGCGCTTCGTCGAGATGCCTCGGTTTTGACGCGCCGACAATTGGCGCGACTACTCCCGGCCCTCGCAAAAGCCAGGCGAGCGCGACCTGCGCGGGCGCGACGCCTTGTTCCGCCGCCACCGCTTCCAGTCGTTCAATGACACGGGCATCCGCCTCCGTAATCTCGTCGCCGTAAATTTGCTTCCGGTAAACGTCGGTCCTTGCCCGGATTGTCTCGGGCCTCTTTCCCGCCAGGAGACCACGGGCCAGCGGACTCCAAGGCAGGATTCCAATCCCCTCCTCCAGGCAGAGCGGGATCATCTCCCGTTCCTCTTCCCGGTACAGGAGATTGTAATGGTTCTGCATTGCGACGAAACGCGTCCAACCATTTGCATCAGCCGTGTAGAGCATCTTGGCGAAGCACCACGCAGGCATCGAGGATGCGCCGAGGTAAAGCACTTTTCCCGCGCGGACCACGTCATGCAGCGCTTGGATGGTTTCCTCGATCGGTGTCTCCGGATCGAACCGATGGATGTAGTAAAGATCGATGTAATCGGTTCCGAGCCGCCGCAAACTGTCGTCAATCGCGTGCATGATGTGCTTGCGCGAGAGTCCGCGTTGATTCGGATCGCCGCCCACTGGATAAAAAACTTTCGTGGCGATCACAACTTTCTCGCGTCCTGGGCCGAAGTCCTTCAAAGCGCGGCCGAGCACTTCCTCGCTGCCGCCTAACGAGTACATGTCGGCGGTGTCGAAAAAATTGATCCCGGCCTCCAGCGCCTGTTTGATCAAGGGCCGGCTGGCCTCTTCATCAAGCACCCAATCGCGCCACTTGCTCGAGCCATAAGTCATCGTGCCGAGGCAAATTCGCGACACCTTTAGGCCGGTAGTGCCGAGGTTTACGTAATCCATGGTTTCAAATCCTAACGAGCGGTCGCTGGCCGTCGCCCGTGCAAACGCTATTGCCGGGCAACAGAGTCCCTCACGCGAGCTGCAATCAGCGACTGGCTGGCTGCGGCGCTGGCACCGCTTCCGGAGGACGCTTGTCGCGCGCGGGTCTTAACTCCACCGGGCTGGAAGTCCGGCACTCTTCGCACCAATGTCGTTGTGCGCTATCCAGCCGTTTTCTGGCGCCACAGTGATCGCAGACGAATATTTCTTTTCTCACCTGAACCGTTCATACGTGAGTCCCGCTCCGTTGCCAAGCACGGTCTTCCGCCGTGCCTTGCTATTTTCCGAAGACTTTTTTCACATCTCCTACCTTCTTCTGAATCGTGCCTCCCACCTTTTCGGCTGTGCCGCGGTCCTGCAAGTCAACGTCTCCGCTGGCCCGACCCGCCTTTTCTTTGATCGCTCCCTTAACCTGGCTGACGCTTCCTTTTACCTTATCCTTCGTACTCGATTTCATGCAATCGAATCGGACGCGCTCCCACGACCGGACGGAGTCGACCAGGGATCCCTCTCTATTTTTTTGCTCCCGATTGGTTAGCAGCCGCCGATTGGATTTGCCGCCGACACGGCGGGTATTAGAGTGCCAATCTTATGCCGTACAAAAACATTACTCCGCCGGCGGGCGACAAGATTTCGACTTCTCAGGGAAAACTGGACGTGCCAGATCGGCCGGTGATTCCCTTTATCCGTGGCGACGGGACCGGACCGGATATCTGGGCGGCGAGTGTGCGCGTCTTCGATTCCGCGGTCGAGAAAGCCTATGGCGCAAAGAAGAAAGTCTCGTGGTTCGAAGTTTTCGCCGGACAGGCCGCGAAGGATAAATTTGATGAATGGCTGCCGGACGATACCGTCGAGGCGTTTCGCGAATATCTCGTCGGCATTAAAGGACCGCTGACGACGCCGGTCGGCGGCGGGATCAGCTCGCTCAACGTAGCCCTCCGACAGCTGCTCGATCTCTTCGTCTGCCTGCGCCCCGTCCAATACTTCCCCGGCGTCCCCTCACCCGTGAAACATCCGGAGAAGGTCGACATGGTGATCTTCCGGGAGAACACGGAAGACATTTACGCCGGGATCGAGTACGCCGCGGGCAGTGCTGGATCGAGGAAAATCCTCGATTTTCTGCAGAAGGAATTTCCGAAGGCGTTCGAGAAGATCCGCTTCGGCACGAAGGAGAAAGCTGCGGAGTTTTGGAAAAGAGTCGGGGCGCCGGAGGGCGATGACGTTCTCGTGGGCATCGGCATCAAGCCGGTCAGCCGTGCGGGCAGCGTTCGCCTGATTCACAGCGCGATCGGTTACGCGATCAAGTTCCAGCGGAAGAGCGTGACGATGGTTCATAAGGGAAACATCATGAAGTTTACCGAAGGCGCGTTTCGCGATTGGGGCTACGAGATTGCGAAACAGTATTTCGGCGCGGAAGAAATCGACGGCGGCCCGTGGTGCAAAATCCCCATGGGCAAACCGGGCGCAGGCCTCGTGATCAAGGACGCGATCGCGGACATCACGCTCCAGCAGGTGCTGACGCGCCCGGAGGATTTCGATGTGATCGCGACGTTGAATCTAAACGGCGATTACCTGAGCGACGCGCTGGCGGCGCAGGTGGGCGGCATCGGGATTGCGCCCGGCGGAAACATTAATTATATCACCGGTCACGCGGTATTCGAGGCGACGCACGGCACCGCGCCGAAGTATGCGAATCTGGATAAGGTAAATCCTGGCTCGGTGATTCTTTCCGGCGAGATGATGTTCCGCTACATGGGATGGGACGACGTGGCGGACCTGATCGTGAAGGGTTTGAACGGCGCCATCGCGAGTAAGCGCGTCACGTACGATTTCGCGCGCCTGATGGAAGGCGCGACTGAAATCAAATGCTCCGAGTTCGGCGATAACGTAATCGCGAACATGTAACTTGCCGGGTTACGGCCCGCCGCGGTCGTAGACTTCAATTAAGCCGACGCCGACGCCGTTGTTCAGTCCCGCGAGCAGCGCCGTGTACAGACCCGGCGGCAGCGTCGCGGCTATGCCGGACTCCAATGGATTGGTCG
>JBEEHC010000019.1:0-10477 GCA_041167205.1 Verrucomicrobiota bacterium | reverse complement strand
TTTTCACGGGCCTCGAGATCGGCCTGCTGTTGCACGAGACGTTGTTTTTCGTCAGCCTGATGCTCGGCCGCGAGACGTTCCTGGACCTGCCGTTCGACTTCCGCTTTCTTCTCTTCCTCGGATTGTTGCTTTTGGCAGGAAACAAAAAACGTGAGAGCCGCGACGAGCGGCAAAATGCAAAACTTTTTCATTGTGAGGTTAGACCCGGATGGTTCTTCGTTATTCGAAGGAAACTGCGTATTGGCTGCCTGCGTGACCGTCAAACTAATCAACGACCCGGCGATGCAGCCGCCGGGGTCGCAGTTGAGACCGGTACCACGATTACCTGTTCAATCTTATCGCGCCGGACCTTTTGGACGTTCGCGTAAATGGCGACCAAAGCTACCCCGATCAGGATCGCGATCATCAATCTTACGCCGGTGCGCGGCGCGCGCGATGGATCCGCGCCATCTTTTTGTCCACTCGAAGGTTCCACTTCGCACCACCGTCCGCTGCCCGAGACTTCAGCGCAAGACGGTCAATCGAGTGAAAGCGCCGCGATCGCCTCCATGACCCGCTGGCTCAATCGGAGATAAATATCCTTCCCGGGTGGCTGGAGATCGGCCGCGGTGAAATAGATTGGTTCCCCGACCACGACGGTAATGGGATGGAAACGAATTCGTCCGCTCCCGCGAGGCCAAGCTTCGCGCGCGCCGAAAATCCGCATCGGAACTACCGGCGCGAGCGTCTTTGCGATGACGAACCCCAACCCGGGCAACACGGGTCCCAAGCGGCCGTCGAGCGTGCGCTCACCCTCGGGAAAAACCAGCGTTCCCTCCCCGGCTCGCAGGATCCGAATCAGGGCCTTCAGGGCACTGCGATCCCCCCCCTCCTGATCGACGGGAATGACATTTAGTTTCGGCAAAAGCCAGCCGAAAAAAGGCCCCGCCAGGAGCGTTTTGCGCGCGAGAAAAAATATCGCTCGGTCGGCAACGCTGCCGACGAGCGGCGGGTCGAGATAACTCTCGTGGTTCGACGCCAGAATAACCGGACCGTGATTGATCATGCGTTCGCGATGAACGACGCGAAGCCGGAAGAAAACCCGGCCCACCAATTTGATGAGATGGTAGCAGAACCAGTAGTAAGGATTCACAATCAGTTACCGACTCAACGATCCAGTGAATTGAAATTCATGCCTTTCATTTTCAATCGGCCGATGATTTCGGCGATAACGTCTTCGATGGTTAGGTTGGAGCTGTCGATCACGTGCGCATCCTTCGCGATGACGAGCGGGGAAGCACGGCGCGAGGAATCCGCCTGGTCGCGGGCCGCTATCTGATCGTGCTGGCCTTGCGCGATCCGCCGGCGCAAGCGGACCTCCGGCGAAGCGTCGATGTAAAACTTGTAGGGAGTCTCGGGGAAAACGACTGAGCCGATGTCGCGTCCTTCCATCACTACGTCGCGATCGCTCGCGCAGGCGCGCATTTTTTCGACGAGAATTTCGCGAACTCGCGGGACACTGCTGACGAGGGAAACGGCGTCGTTCACCCGGTCGTCCCGGAGATGTCCGGCGGGATCGAGGCCATCAATCAAGATCCGGAATCCGTCGTCATCGGAAACGCAATCGATCCGGGAATTCTCGAGCAGGCGCGCAATGGCGTCACCATCGCCAGGAGAAATTGCATGTTGTAAAGCATGCCAGGTCACCGCGCGATACATGGCGCCCGAATTTACGTAAGCGAAACCGAGCTGCTTCGCGAGCTCGCGCGCAACGCTGCTCTTGCCCGACGCGGCAGGACCATCGATCGCAACGACGCGATGAGCGCTCGGGGCATTCACAGTGAAAATAGGTGCCACTGCTTTCGGAAAATCGCCGGGAATCCTTCCATCTGCGCGACGCAAGCGGCCTGCTTGCACGCTTTCATTCGTCGGCGGTCTTGGAGGGTGTGAGTGAGCTGATGACCGGAGTCGTCAGGCGCGTTCGCTTTGAAGAAACGAATTCATCGAGCGCCTTCTCAAATCCCGGATACGACTCCCGGACGCACTCAACGTCCTGAACGATTGTCTCGCCGTCCGCGAACATTCCAGCGACCGCGAAAGCCATCGCGATGCGATGATCGCCGAAGCTCGCCACGCGCGCGCCCCGAAGCTCAGCCCGACCCTGAATCTCGAGCCCATCCTTCAGCTCAATGACTTGCACGCCCATCGCGCGCAAATTGTGCGCGATGGCCGCGATGCGGTCCGTCTCTTTCACGCGCAATTCCTGCGCATGACGAATGATGGTGGTGCCGCTCGCAAGTGCTCCGGCGACCGCGAGAATCGGCAATTCATCGATGAGCTGAGGGATCTCTTTGCCTTGAATGACGGTGCCTTTCAGCGGCGCACCTATGACTTCCACCGTTCCTTGCGGCTCGACTTGATCGACGTCTTCGATCGCTTCGCGTACTTGCGCGCCCATGCGAATGAGGACGCCGAGCAAAGCCGTGCGTGTGTCGTTCAATCCCGTGCGGCGGACGAGCAAATGGCCGCCCGGTTGCGCTCCCGCCGCGACGAGCCAGAACGCGGCCGAAGAAATGTCGCCAGGAATCAGGAAGTCACGCGACTCAGGCACTTGATCGCCGAAAATGCTCGTGCTGCCATCCTCTTCGCGGAGGGTGCGGACCAGAAAATAATTCAGCATGAGCTCGGTGTGATTTCGGCTCACAGCGGGCTCGTGCACCGTCGTTTTCCCTTTGGCAAAAAGACCGGCTAGGAGCAGCGCGCTTTTGACCTGCGCGCTCGCTACGGTCAAATCGTGGCGGCCCCCCTTGAGCTTCACGCCGTGGATTTTCACCGGCGCGGTTTCGTTCGGACCTTCGGCGACGATGTTCGCGCCCATTTTGCGAAGTGGGACGATGACGCGATCCATCGGACGGGTGGAGAGGGTCGCGCCTCCTACCAGCCGACTGTCGAAACTCTGGCCGGCGAGCAACCCGGCAAGGAGACGCATGGTGGTCGCGGAGTTTCCGCAATCGATCTCGCTCGACGGCGCCGTGAGGAGCCGTTTCTTTCCATGCACGACGAGCATGTCCGGCTCCGGATGTTCGATCTTGATCCCGAGAACGCGGAGTGCCTGCACCGTTTTCATGCAGTCCTCGCTCGGGAGGAATCCGCGCAGAACGCAAACACCGTTCGAGAGTGCGGCAATAATGGCGGCACGATGAGAGATGCTCTTGTCGCCCGGCACCGTCATTTCCGCCTCGATGCGGGGTGCTCGTTTAACGCGAAATTCCATACGGTTCTAATGCTCGGTTCGGCTCATCGCGTTGCCGCCAGGAGGGGCCGCGCGCGACGGTCAGCATCGGGATATTCGGCGGGCTTGTCCAGTGCCGCCGCGGACCGTTCACGCACCAGCAGGCGGAAGCAATTCCCAGCGCGCCTTTAAACCGACGGCCCGTCAGGGGACGAGAAAGATTTTGTTCGTGTACGGGTCTTTCACTTCGGTCCCAGGAGGAAACCCGCGGACGTCCACATAACCCTGATTGGGCGCGTACGGACTGGTGACGAAGCCAGGCTTGTTCGGCACGGGAATTCCGTAAGGAATGTCGCCCTTGGTTTGTTTCGGCGGGGCAGTGGCCGCGGGCTGGGTCGGCGCTTCTACATTCTCATTCGGCGGCGGGGTCGGTCCGTTCTGGTATGGCTGCGGTTGCGGCGGGTATTCACTCTGCGGCGGCGCGGTCGGATACCTTGAGGGCTGACGGCGCGTCGAGCGCACCGGCGGTTCGTCCTCGCAGGCGGAGAGAAAGACCATGGCACCGACGAGGGCAAGCGAGAGCGAAAGTTTCATAAATTGGGTTCGACGAGAGTCCATCCGTTGTAATTCATTGTTCACCAGCTGACAATCGCTAATTACCCGGAACAGACCAGGCAAAGTCCGTTGCTTTGAGTTTATCTGACTCTCCGCCTTTGCAACTCGAGGAAAAAATACAGTTTCGCAGCCTGCTGTTTTCGAATCACAGAAAGAACATGGTCAAGAAACCGACGGAGCGAATTTTGGTAGCCGATGATGACGCGACGAGCCGAAAGCTGCTCGTCCGCATCCTTTCCGGCGCAGGGTATTCCTGTACGCAAGTCTCGGATGGAATCGAAGCCCTGGCCTCGCTCCACGCCGAGCCGCCATCACTTCTGTTGCTGGACTTCGACATGCCGGGGATGGATGGCGCGGAGGTCCTAAAACAGCTTCGCCAGGATGCGGACGCTTCGATCGCCCAGCTTCCGACGATCATGCTGACGGGGCACGGCGGCGAGGAGAGCGAAGTTCTGTGTCTGGAGGCCGGCGCAGACGATTTCGTGACCAAACCAATTAATCAAGCGGTCTTGCGCGCGCGCATCGAGACGCAATTACGCCTCCGCTCGCTGCGGATCCAACTGCAGCACCAAAACGACGAGCTCGAGGCGTGGCGCCGGAATTTGGAGCGAGACCTGGCGGCGGCGCGATTGACCCAGCAATCTCTCATTCCGCAAAAACCGCCTGTGCTGCCGGGATGGGACATCGCCGCGTGTTATCGGCCTGTGATCCAGGTCGGCGGTGATATTTATGGCTGGCTGCGGATGGCCGACGGCAGAACCTTGTTTTGGATCGCGGACGCTACCGGACATGGTGCTTCCGCCGCGCTCCTCACGACGCTGGCAAAGCTCCTCTTTCATCACGGCAGCGTGGAACACAACGAACCGGCGGAAATCATGGAGGCGGTGAATAACGATTTCCGGAGTATTTTCGGGGCCCGTTCGTTCATGACGGCAATGTGTGTCGCACTCAACCCGGCGACGGGCCGCGCGAGTGTGGTTGGCGCGGGTCATCCGCCCTTGCTCGTAGCCCGACACGGCGGGCGAACTGAAGCGATCCTCTCCTCCGCGCCGCCGCTCGGGCTGCTCGAGCGCTCCGAGTTCCTCGAAACGACCATCGACCTCGAACCGGGCGACGCGTTTTTTCTCTATACCGATGGGCTTTATGGCTCGGGACGCGACGAGAATCCACGGCTTTCCTCGGGGCGGCTCGGAGAGATGTTGCAGCCGATCGCTGCGAACGCGCAGGCGTTGCTCACCCGGGTGTTGGAGCAGGTCGCGACAAACGAGCGGGAGGAGTCTGCCCCGGACGACGTGGCCGCGGTAGCCGTCCGGCGGTCCAATTGACCGACAAAATCTTTTCGATTCGCTAAAATTAGTATTGCCCTCCCACGAGCGAACGATTAATCAGCCTCTATGCCGAAACCCAAAAAGACTCCTTCAAAACGTAAACCGAACGCCGCCTTCATGAGACCGGTGCAGCCCGACGAGAAACTTTCCGCGATCGTTGGCTCCAAACCGCTCCCTCGTTCCGAGCTCACCAAGAAGCTCTGGGACTACATCAAGAAGAACGGTTGTCAGGATAAGAAAAAACGCACCATGATCAATGCGGACGACGCGCTCAAGCCCGTCTTCAACGGCAAAAGCCAGGTCAGCATGTTCGAGATGACCAAGCTCGTCTCGGGGCACATCAAGTAATAAATCTTTCCGTCGGTTTTTTAGCCCGGCGCAACCCCCGCCGGGCTAGCTTTGTACGGTGATCGCTGCCGCCCAACCGGCTTTCGGTCGCGTTAGCGGAGGGGGCTGCTTGCGATGCAAGGGAATCTACCGGAAGTTGGCCGCGTGAAATTCCGCCGGTTTCCCCTTCTCCTCGCGCTGATTGGCGTCGCTCTGCTCGCGCTTCCGGGTTGCGGGCGGCGCTCGGAGACCGTGGATTCATCCTCCGCTCAAACCACTCCGCCCACTCAAACTGCCTCATCGGATCAAGCCACGCCGTCCAAGCCTGGCTGGATGACAAGTTACGAACAAGGGCAGCAGGAAGCCAAAGCCAACAATAAGCTCGTGCTGCTCGATTTCACGGGCTCAGATTGGTGCGGTTGGTGCATCCTGCTCGACCGGGAAGTTTTTTCGAAGCCGAAGTTCAAAGAATACGCGAGCAGAAATCTGGTCCTCGTCGAGGTGGATTTCCCGAGAACGAAGCCGCTGTCCGACACGATGAGGAAACAAAACATGCGGCTGGCCCAGCAGTATCAAGTTCAATCTTTCCCGACGATCATCGTTCTAAACAGCGACGGGAAAATGGTCGCCGAGCTCGGCTATATGAAGGGCGGCCCGGACGCTTTTATCGCGGTCCTGGAAAAGCTTCGCAAAGGCTAGACCAGCCGGCTGGCCGCTGCGAGTGCGGCCGGCGTACGAATTAATTTGCGTTCACCGCTTCGAACGTCCGCTGGAGCGCGGCCGCCAGCTCCGAGCGGGTAAACGGTTTCGGCAACGCGCCGCGAAATCCATAAGCCAGGAACTCCGACAAGGCCGCTTCGTCCGAGTAGCCGCTGCAAATGATTGCATTGACCTTCGGGTCCATGCTGCGCAGGCGTTCGATCGTTGCCACCCCGCCCATTCCCCCGCGAACGGTGGCGTCGAGAATTACCACTTGGAACTGTTCGCCACGGCGGAGGGCACGCTCGTAAAGTCTCACCGCTTCCAGCCCGTCGGGAACCGCCGTCACTTCGTAACCCAGCGTACCGAGCAGTTGTGACGTTAATTCGCGAATCGCCGCTTCGTCATCCATGACGAGGACGCGTTGATGATTGAAATGGAAGGCGCGTTCGGTCACGCGCACCTCTGGCGCGGGAAGCTTGCGGTCACTGGCGCGGAGATAGAACGCGAAAGCCGATCCTTCCGGCGACGCGTTTTCCAGATGGAGCAGGCCGCCGTGCTTTTTCACAATCGAATAACTGATCGCCAGCCCGAGTCCTGTTCCGGTCGGCTTGGTCGTAAAATAAGGGTCGAAAATTTTCGTCCGCAGTTCATCCGGGATCCCGGAGCCGCAATCTGTGATGGTGATCTTGATGTAGTGACCCGTTGGAAGAATCGCGCCCGGCTTGTCGTCAAGGACGACGTTGCGCGCCCGCACGCGAACCGTTCCCCCATGCGGCATCGCCTCGCGCGCATTCAGCATCAACGCATTCACTACCTGTTCGATCTGCCCGGCGTCCACCTCCGCTTTCCAAAGATCGACCGCGATGTCGAAGTCGGCGCGCAGGTTCGAGCCATAGAGTGAAAACTCGGCCGAATGTTCGAGTAGTTCTCCGACGGAAACGACTTTCTTTAGAGGAGTGCCCCCTTTCGAAAAGGTGAGAAGCTGGCTGGAAAGATGCGCCGCGTGTTGGGCGGCCTGGCCCGCTTTCGAAAGAAACCCAAGCAGACTTCCCGATTCCGCCGACGCTTCGATTTGAGCGAGGCCGATGTTTCCGGAGATCACGGTCAGGATGTTGTTCAGATCATGCGCGATGCCACCCGCGAGAGTGCCGAGCGATTCGAGTTTGCTCGTCGTCAGGCGCTCCGATTCCATTTTCTTTCGTTCGCTGATGTCGCGGAAAAAGACGGAAACCCCGCCGTTGCTCGGGTAAGCGTGCACTTCGTACCAAACCTTCCCGCTGGAGTCGCTCGCCTCGAACTCCACTGGAATTTGCTCCGCCATGACCTTCTGATAATTGGCTTCAAAGACGGACCCGACTTGCTCCGGGAATTTTTTCCAAAGTTCGTAGCCGAGCAATTCAGCGCGGGTGAGACCGAGCAGCGTTTCGGCCTCGGCGTTTAGGTGGGTGATTTTCCAGTCAGAATCGACCGCGAAAAATCCATCCGTCGTGTTCTCGAGAATGTTAGCCGTGGTGCGTGCAGATTCCTCCAACGCCGCCCGCGCTTGATTACGTTCCCCAAGCTCTCGGATCTGGCGCTCAGCGACGGAAAGCCGCACATTCAACAACTCGAGGTCGAGCGGCTTCGTGAGGTAGTCGTTCGCGCCGGCTTCCAGCGCCTGTTCCAGGTCCGCGGTGTCCGCGCGCGCCGTCACTAGCAAAATGAACATTTCGTCCCCTTTTGGTTGCGCGCGCAACTGCCGGCAAAGCTCGACCCCGCTTTTTCCCGGCAACATCCAGTCCAGGATGAGAAATGGGAAGGACCCCGCGGCGAGCGCCGCTTCGGCCTCCTCCGCGCTTCCGACACCGAGCACTTCGTGTCCGCGCCGTTCGATAAGCCGCTGCAGATTCCTGCGACTTCCCGGATGATCTTCTACGAGCAAAATTTTCATTAAAGGAGAAGCCAATTATTGCGCGAACGCCGGGTCATCATCCCTTCGAAACGCGCCACCCCGGTCGAGCGGATGTGTGGTCCAACTCTTCTGGAGCAGGATGACTGCCACAGATTTCGATTTGTCGGACGAAACGGCATTATGCACTTGACAAATGTAAGCACTCTGGCAAAGTGCCTGCATGAGCACGAAATCAATGCTGCCAACGCCAGAGGATTTGACCCTCGACGGAATCCAAGCCCGCTTCTCTACGGACGAAGCAGCCCGGAAATACTTAGAGGAAATCCGGTGGCCGAACGGCGTTGTTTGCCCGCATTGCAAGAACGCAGACCAAGCCAAGTTTTACGCGATCAAAGCGAACACGCTCGCCAAGGTTCGCAACGGCCTGCGCCAGTGCGTTGAGTGCAAAAAGCAGTTCACTTGCACGGTCGGGACAATCTTTGAAGATTCGCATATCCCGCTTCGGAAATGGCTGGTCGCTTGGTATCTGCTTTGCAGTTCCAAAAAGGGAATCAGCTCGCTCCAGATTCAGCGAATGCTCGGCTTGGGAAGTTATCGCTCGGCGCTTTTCATGATGCATCGAATCCGCTACGCGCTGAAACATCCAGCGTTCGCCAAGCAACTCAGCGGCACAATCGAAATGGACGAAACTTACGTCGGCGGAAAGTTTACGGGCGGCAAGCGCGGGCGCGGCGTTCAAAACAAAACGCCCGTTGTCGCACTAGTCGAACGAGGGGGCGACGTGCGCTCGATGATTATGGAACGGGTCACGGGCCGGAATCTGATTAGCGCAATTCGGGAACACGTCGAAGTCGGCTCGACTGTCTGCACGGATGATTATATCGCCTACCGCTCGATGCCGAAGATTTACACGCACAAATCCGTCAAGCACAGCCGGAAGGAATATGCGCGCCGAGAGAAGGGTTTGACCGTTCACACCAACACGGTTGAGGGAAATTTCTCTCTGCTAAAGCGCGGCATCATCGGGACATTTCATCAAGTCAGCAAAAAGCATTTGCCCCTGTATCTGGCCGAGTTCGATCACCGCTACAATCACCGAAAGACGACGGACGGAGAGCGCACGGTGGCAGCGTTGCGCTTGGCAGAGGGCAAGCGTTTAACGCTCAAGCCACTGAAAAATGGCGCTAAACCAGACCCAAACCGGCCCGAAATCCTTCAATTCGACAAGCGGAACGTCACCAAGCGAAATGAGGATGAAAAGTGAGAAGCGAGCCCTACCTCATCGAATGGCTGGATTCATACGGTTGCTCATCGAATTGGGAGCCGGTTGAGAACTGTTCACCAGAGCCCCTGGTTTGTCAGTCGCTCGGCTGGATAATCCACAAGGACAAGAAATCGGTTGTGGTAGTTCCGCATATCGCTGGCGGGAATCACGGCACAGCCAAAAAACAAGGCTGTGGGGATATGACGATCCCCACAGCCG
Organism: Verrucomicrobiota bacterium; assembly: GCA_041167205.1. Classification (GTDB taxonomy): domain Bacteria; phylum Verrucomicrobiota; class Verrucomicrobiia; order Chthoniobacterales; family UBA10450; genus AV80. The sequence goes on along the minus strand of JBEEHC010000019.1, from coordinate 920 downwards.
CTATTTTGCGAATGGTTCGGATCAAGATTCCGAACGGGTTCGCGCTATCAACCTAGCGCCCCTTCTTGTGATTCGGTCGCTGGGTTAAGGCCGAAGCCGCTGCCGTCTTCGCTGCCTTTGAGGATTGCGGATTACGCAATACCTTGCTGGCTGCCGTTGCCGCCTTTTTTGATGTTTGTTCGTTACGTTGTGCCACCTGTCTCACCCCCCTTTGGGAATTGACTAAATTAGAAAATGAGCCAGTGTCGGGGATTGGACCCGATTCTCTCCCGTCCAAGTGGAAGTGTTTTAACCCGGTAAACTACACTGGCGATTAGGTCGGTCTTGCGGGCGGTGTGATGAGCCTCGGAAAAAGCAATCACATCGCCCGTATTTCTGTTATTGCGCGGATATGCTCGACCACAGATCAGGCCGCGCTCTTGTTTTCCTCTTCATGAAAAGTTGCTTCTCCGAAGCTTCTATCAATCTTCGACGATGAGTTGAAAGCTGAGCCATTGCTGGAGTCGATCCAGTTCGGCCTTGGTTATTGTGGCAGGGGCTTTCAGCTTCACGCTTCGCGTGCCTTCCTTGTCCAAGAGAAGGGTGGCGGTTTGACTCGTTTCCTTGCCGCCGCCAGCACCCGGAGTGTCCCCAAATTCGTCCTCATGTTCTTCGGTTGAAGAACCAGCCTTGCCGTTAGACTTCTTTCGACCCTTTCGGGTTCCCGGTCCACGCGTATTGGCTTTAAGTTGCGGCGGTAGCGCGATTCCGGCGTCCTCGGCGGCGGCGGCATAGAACGAGTGGCACTTGCGCACCGTCTCGCCCGTCAAACCTTGCTCTGCGAATTTCTCATGGAGCATTCCGAGTGTTGCCGTTGGCAAATCTAGGTCGCCAATAATTGGACCAAAGGAACGATCGAAGATTTCCCGCCAGATTTTCTT
>JBEEHC010000018.1:0-37939 GCA_041167205.1 Verrucomicrobiota bacterium | reverse complement strand
CCGACTCCTACACCCTTCCCCAGTACGCCCACGCCTACGCCAACAGCCACAGCCACAGCCACACCAAGCACCACGCCACCTGCCACGCCGCCTCCCACACCAACCGCCACTCCGACCGTCACACCTACTCCAATCCCCGGACAACTGGGTAACATCGCCACGCGGCTGCGAGTCGAAACGGCTGATAATGTCCTAATTGGTGGATTTATCGTTACCGGCACGCAGCCCAAGAGAGTGATCGTCCGCGGGATCGGTCCATCTTTAACTGGGCTGGGAGTTCCTGGCGCATTGGGAAATCCGATCCTGGAACTGCACGATTCTTCTCAAACACTCGCGACAAACGATAACTGGATGGATGCGCCCAACCGACAGGAGATCATCGATAGCGGTTTGGCGCCGGCCAACGACTTCGAGTCGGCTATTCTAATGACCCTGCCGGCAAATAGCTCGGCCTACACCGCGATCGTACAGGGAGTAGGCGGTGGCACGGGAGTTGGGCTGGTCGAATTGTATGACTTGGACCGCACGGTGGATTCCAGACTGGCGAACATTGCCACCCGTGGGTTGGTCCAGAGTGACGATAATGTGATGATTGGTGGGTTTATCGTGGTGGGAAGCACTCCGAAGCGGGTCATCGTGCGCGCGATAGGTCCGTCCTTAACCACGGTCCCGAACCGACTCGCCAATCCGACCTTGGAACTGCGCGATGGCAATGGTGCGTTGCTCCAATCGAACGACAACTGGATGGACGCGCCCAATCGCCAGGAGATCATTGATAGCAACCTGGCGCCGACTAATGATCTGGAATCGGCAATCCTAATGACATTACCCGCCAACAACTCGGGTTACACCGCGATTGTGCGCGGGGTGAATAACACGACCGGGGTGGCCTTGGTGGAAGTGTATTCGCTGCAATAAGGCGATCGAGGGCGCGCGGCGGATCAACCGCCCTCCGAAAAAACGGGTGAGGAGAAGAGTCTATGCGCGGTGGCTTGACTTGGTCTCCGCGGCGCTGACTCTGCTTTTCAGAATATGAGAACTGTCTGGCGCGTTTTTTCCTATTTGAAGCGGTATCCGTGGATGGCGGCGGGGACGCTCGCTTGCGCCATTCTTAGCACGCTGATGGTGATCGTGTTTCCGGCGGTGACGAAACGGATCATCGATGAGGTTCTAGTCCAACACCGGCTGGAGCGGTTGACGCCGCTCGTCTTGATTGCGGCGCTGGCGTTCGTGCTCCAGCACGGACTCAATTCGCTCCGCATCATTCTCAACAACACCTTCGAGCAGAAGGTGATTTTCGATCTCCGCAGCGATCTATATTCGCACATCCAGATGTTGCCGCTGCGTTGGTTCGATAATCGCGCCACGGGCGACTTGATGACGCGCATCCTGGAGGACGTGAACTCGGTCGAGCGGATGCTGATTGACGGAATCGAGCAGGGCGTCGTGGCGGTGCTCCAGCTGGTGATTGTCCTCGGCATGATGTTTTACTTCAGCATTTCGTTGACTCTGGTTGGGCTGGCGCCGCTGCCGTTTCTAGCGGGCGGGGCGCTTTGGTACACGCTCACGGCGCACCGGCGATATCGGCTCCAGCGACGCGCGGCCTCCGCGATGAACTCGCTCCTGCACGACAATCTTTCCGGCATCCGGCAGATCAAGAGCTTCGTGCGGGAACGCGAGGAGCACACCCGATTCAACTCGGTCAGCGACCAGCTCCGCCACGCGACGCTCGTAGTCATGCGGGTTTGGGCGATTTAACACCCTTCCATGAACCTGATCGGCTCGCACGGGATCGTCGTTACCGTTTGGTTCGGCGCGCGAGCCGTGCTGAGCGGCGCGATGCAAGTGGGCGACCTGATAGCGTTCCTCATGCTCACCGGGTTCTTGTATGAACCGATCAACAAACTGCATCAGCTCAATCAACTGGTGCAGGCCGGCAGGGCCGCCGGTGAGCGCGTCTTCGAGATTATCGACGAACCGATCGAGCCGGGATGGGACGTAGTGAAGGAAACGGTGCGAGTGAGGGGCGATGTCCGCTTCGACGACGCCAGTTTCAGTTATGGCAAAGACGGTGCGCCCGCGCTCCAGCAGATCAGCTTTCACGCCCGTCCGGGCGAGACCATCGCGCTGGTCGGGACAACCGGCGCCGGCAAATCGACCCTCGTGAATTTGCTGACCCGTTTCTACGAGTATGAGACCGGCGAGATCTTGATCGACGGCACACCGATCCGCGAATTCGGCATGCGCCGGCTGCGGGAAATGATTGCCGTCGTATCGCAGGAGAGTTTCTTGTTCAACGGGACGATCAGGGAAAACCTGCTCATGGGGAAACCGGCGGCGACGGACGCGGAGCTGCTCGCCGCGGCCGAGGCGGCGAACGCGCGCCCGTTCATCGATCGGTTGCCGAAGGGATTGAGCAGCGTCGTGGGCGAGCGGGGAGTGAAATTAAGCGTGGGCGAGAAGCAACGGCTCTCGATCGCGCGCGCTCTGCTCAAGGATCCGCCGATCCTGATTCTCGACGAAGCGACCGCAAGCGTGGACAACGCGACGGAACGCCTAATCCAGGAAGCGCTCGAACATCTGATGTCGCATCGCACTTGTTTTGTCATTGCCCATCGGCTTTCCACCATTCTGCGGGCCGACCAGATTCTCGTGCTGGAGCGGGGACACATTATCGAGCGGGGGACACATACCTCACTGCTCGAGTTGGGAGGAAAATACGCGCGGCTCTGGGAGCATAGTTTTCTGGAGAAGCCGGCGGAGGATCTGGAAGCGAGAGGAAACGTCCAACTCCCAACGCCCCCCAACGTCCAACGTCCAATTCCAGAAGAAGAGCTCGATGCCGATCCGTTACAGACAGGGCGTTAGGCGAGACCGGTGAGCGAGCGGCCGGTCGCGCCGGCCTGGATGAATTTGCCCCAGCTCAAGTTGTCGCGGCCGGGCTTGTGTTCGCGCGCTTTGCGGATCGCCATGTCTGACACGGCTTCGACCACCCATTCGAAATTTCCCTGGCCGACGCTGCTCACCTCGGCATCCGGCGCGGGGTTGCAGAAATCGATCGCCAGCGGCACGCTATCGCGGATCGCGAACTCGACCGTGTTCAGGTCGTATCCGAGATACTGATTCAACGTCAGGACACCTTCCTCGACCTTCTGCAGGATTTCTTTCGGCGCCTGCCATTCGGTTTGATAACGCAGATGATATGGATGGCGCGGTTCGTACGGCATGATCCTCACGTTGCGCTGGTCGATCGAGTAGCAGCGGAAGTACATGTCGAATTTCACTTCTTCCTGCAGCATCATAACCAGCTGCCCGGTCTCGCTGTAGGCACGGAAGAATTCCTCGGGATTATTCAGTTTGTAGACGTTCTTCCAGCCGCCGCCGGCGAACGGTTTGAAGTAGGCCGGCCATCCCACGTAGGAAAACATTCCTTCCCAATCGAGCGGGTAGGCGAGGTTGCGAAACGAATTATCATTGGTGTCGGTTGGAACCTGATGGGAAGGGAGCAGCACCGTCTTCGGCACGGCGACCCCGATTTTTGTCGCGAGCGCGTTGTTGAAAAACTTTTCGTCGGCGCTCCACCAAAAAGGGTTGTTGACCACGGCGGTGCCAGTGAGCGCCGCATTCTTCAGAAAGCCGCGATAGAACGGCACATCCTGCGAAATCCGATCGATGATGACATCGTAACCGCACGGCTCGCCCTGGACCACTTTGTCGATTCGAACGAACTCGGCCTGGATGTCCTTGCCGCCGGTCTTTGCGTTTACCCGCTCGACGAAGGCGGGTGGAAAACTGTTTTCCTGGCCGAAGAGGATTCCGATTTTTTTCATAAGAGTAGGGCGTTAAATGAGCGACAAATAATACGGCAGCATGTCGCGCCAGTAGTTCCAATCGTGGCCGGACCAGCGGCGGTCGTCGAGAAAATGCTGGATGCCTTTCGAGTTCAAGATGTGGGAAAGCCGCAGCGATTCGTGTCGCGTGTTGTCCCACTCGCCGGTGCCGAGAATGATGCCCATGTGGTTGAATTTCCACGGGTCCTCGATGTTCGGCATGTAGTCGTAAGGACTGTTGAAATAAATGTTGTCGTCGTAATAGCCGTCGAAAAACGAGCTGATATCGAACGCGCCGCTGAGCGAGATGAGGTGACTGACGGCGTCCGGATGGCGAAACGCGATATTGGCGGCGTGATACGCCCCGAGACTCGCGCCGCAAACCGCCACGCGGCCCACCGAGCATTCGCGCCGGGCCAGATCGAAGATGTCGTGCGTGATGACACGCTCGTAGGCGTTGTGCGTCCGCATGCGATCCGCGGGATGAATCTCCCTGTTGTAAAAGCTGTCGAGATCGATCGAGTCCGGACAATAGATCGTGATCTTGCCGGCATCGACATATCCCGCGATGGCGTCGGTCAATCCGAAATCCTTATTTTGAGTGTGACGGCCGAAGGATGTTGGAAAAAGCACGAGCGGAATTCCGCCTCCATCACCAAAGGCCAGCATCTCGAACTCGCGGCTTAAATGCGGAGTCCACCAGCGAATATAACGTTCGTTCATCTCAGGTAGGGACCGTTCGCCCGAGCCGCACCGCGGTGGCCGTGCGTGGGCAATTGAGGTCAATCGCACCTACCTACGCGGTGTCGCGCACGCTGCCAAGTCCGAAACATCCGCGGCCTCTGGACAAGCCGTATCTCTTCGGCCATACCTCTTGTTCAAAATGCGGAACACTCTGACCGGAAATATTCAACGCCACCCTGCTTTCCCCTCGAAAATCCTGGGGAATCGGCGCGATGTCCTCGTTTATCTGCCCAAAGGCTACCGGCGTTCACGGACGCGGCGCTATCCGGTCCTGTATCTGCACGACGGCCAAAACGTTTTCGATGCCGCGACCTCTTTCGCGGGCGTCGAATGGGGCGCGGATGAAACAGCGCACCGTTTGACCGCGGCGAAACTGATCGAACCAATCATCATCGTCGCCGTGGCAAACACCGGTGAGGATCGCATTCACGAATATGCGCCAACGGCCGCGCGCATCGACCCGCTCAAGCGGATGGAAAGCAAAGGATCGCTGCGAAGTTACGGGCGTTTTTTGATCGAGGAGCTGAAACCCTTCATCGATCGAAAATACCGGACCAAGCGGGAAGCGGGATTTACCGGACTCGGCGGCTCTTCACTGGGCGGGCTGGCCACCCTGGTGCTGGGGCTCTGGTTTCCAAATTACTTCACACGACTCGCCGTGATGTCGCCCTCCGTCTGGTGGGACGATTGCGCGATCTACAAGATCGTGGATGCGCTGGACGAAACCGCGAAACCACCGCTGAAAATCTGGCTCGATACCGGCACGCGCGAGGAAGGCTGGGAACGGGCCAGGGAATTGCGCGATCGCCTCGTGGACAAGGGCTGGCGCCTGCATGACGACTTGTATTACCTGGAGGCCGACGGCTCCGATCACAGCGAAGGGGCTTGGGCGGCGCGGATCGATCCGGTGCTGCGCTTTCTCTTTCCGCCCCCGCCGCCAGGCAGCGCCCTGCCGCGCCGTCCGCGATTTACCGCGGTGCGTGAGAAATTGCGCTCACTGTCAAACGGGGCCAAACGGCTCGCGCGAGGCCGCTGAAAATCGACCCGGCCATCAATTCGTTTTCACTGAATCGGCTTGCCGTACACTTGATACACGCGGACAAAGCCTCCGACAAAATCCCAGTCCTTCTGGTAAGCGAAAGCGCGGCGGGCAGGTGACCAGGTGAGCTCGCGCGGAGCCTCTGGATGGTTGGGATCGTAGACGACGTAACGTTCAATCGACGCCCTTTTCGAAGTCGGCTTGCGGGCATAGACCAGGACCGCGTGATTGATGTTCAGGTTCGGGAACGTGGAAAGATGGGCGACGAACAATTCGCCGCGCGCCAACGTTGCGTCGAGATTGGTGTGCGTTTGCTCCTGATATTCCCGGCTGTACTCGTAGAGCATTCGGATACTGCCGAACCGAACATAGGTTGTCCAACCGATGCCGATGTTGTCCTGCAACACTCGGCCGCGCGTCTTGCTCAGCACCCGCAAGTTGGGATAGCCCGGCACAACGATTCGTCGATCGGCCGGCAACGCTTCCCGCCAGGCCGGCCGGCCTGTAATCGCGCGAATGCGCTCGGCCAGGGCCCGATCATCCAACGGAGCGCGGTGAGGATCGAAACGCGCGAATTTTCGAAATTGCATCGCGGCGCGGCTCATGACAAAACACCGGCTCGTATAAGGCCGCTGCTGCTTCCTGGCTGCCGCTGGCTTTCGCAAATGAGCAAGACCGTCGCGATATTCGAAAACGGTTTCGTTGGCGAAGGCGAATGCGTCGCGATCGAACCGGAAATTGGAGCCGGTCGCACTCCGCGCCGTCGGCACCGCAATAAGAAACAAGGCGAGCCAGCAAAAGTTTGCCGATCCCCGGCAACTACCCCAAGACACGGTTATGGGCTCGCCGGGGCGACAGTGGCTTCGACGCCTTCCGTGTATTTGCCCAGCTTCCGAAATTTTTCGTAGCGTTGCTGCATCATCTCTGCGAGCGGCTGCGCGCTGATGCGCTCGAGATTCTGGCGCAAGGCCGTTCCCAGATTCGCCGCGGCCAGGTCGTGGTCGCGATGCGCGCCGCCCTCCGGTTCCGGCACGATTTCATCGACGACGCCCAGCCCGATCAAGTCTTGTGCGGTGAGCTTCAACGCCTCGGCCGCCTCCGCGGCGTGGCGGCGATCCTTCCACAAAATCGCCGAGCAGGCTTCCGGACTGATGACCGAGTAATAGGCGTTCTCGAGAATCAGCACGCGGTCCGCCACCCCGATCCCCAGCGCGCCGCCCGAGCCGCCTTCGCCAATGACCACCGCGATCGTCGGCACCCGGAGATTCATCATTTCGCGCAGATTGACCGCGATCGCTTCCGAGATATGGCGCTCTTCCGAGCCAATACCCGGGAACGCGCCGGGTGTGTCGATCAACGAAATAACCGGCAACCCAAATTTTTCCGCGAGCCGCATCAGGCGGAGCGCCTTGCGATATCCCTCGGGGTGCGCGCAGCCGAAATTCCGTTTCACGTTCTCCTTCGTGTCGCGGCCTTTCTGATGCGTGATGACGACGCAGCGATGGTGCCCGAGTTTTGCCAGACCGCTCGGCATCGCTTTGTCGTCCCCGAAGACGCGATCGCCGTGCAGCTCGATCCAATCAGTGAAGCAACGTCCGATATAATCGAGCGCGAACGGGCGCCGGATATGGCGCGCCAGTTGCACGCGTTGCCAGGCGGTGAGGTTGTCGTAAATCGCGCGACGCGTTTCACGGATCTTGTTTTCCATCGCCTCGACTTCGGAATCGAAATCGAGCTCATGCTCGTCGGAATGGTTCTTCAGGTCCTGAAGCCGCCTTTGCAGCTCCAGGATCGGTTTTTCAAAATCCAAGGGATGGGATTCCATATGGTGGATTGTGAATGGCGGCGTAAATCGGTGACCGGGGCAGTCAATCTCAACCCCGGATGGAATGGGTCAACGTTTTTACGCTTAACGTTTTCAGTCCGTAATAGTGACAGGGGTCTTGGTACTGACAAGGCTGCTCAGCTCCTCCACGTCGGATGCGGCCAGGCCAAGGCCCGGAGGAGGCGGCTGACCCGATTCGTCCCGGTGCGTGGCATCCGGCTCGGAATAGAGAAAATAGCCGGGCTGATTCAACCGAATCCAGCGGGTGCTGCCGACGTATTCCTTGGTGCCGAAGCCGACGCGTTTGCCATTCTTAAACGCTAAAATCTCCCCGACCTTGGTGTTGATTCTCGGTGGTTGCTTGGCCGACACCCTGACCGTCTTCACGTGGTAGCGCTTGAAGAATTGTCCGTGATCGAGCAGCACGACGATCTGGGCTTTGCGCTGGATAAATACGGAAAAATCCGGATGCGAGATGAGCAGATGCTGGCCCACGTGCAGCATCGTGTTGGTCAAATTATTCGTGCGCATGATCAACTCCGGCGTGGTTTTCGTCTTGGCCGCGATTTTTGCCAGGACGTCGCCGCTGCGCACCACGTATTCCTGCTTTTCAGGCGAACGAAAACTGGAGAGGAGGATCTCGGTGTTCACATCGCCGAGGAGATCTTTCGCTTCCTCGACGTGAAGGCCGCTCGGATATTTCTGGAGGAAAAGAACCAAGGCGTCCCGCGCTTCCGACAGCCTGTTCTCCTGGCGAAGCTTGGCCGCCGCTTGAAATTCGGGGAGGCTGATATCCGGCAGCGGCTCGACCGGAATCTCGCCGCTCTTTTCGGCGATTATCTTCCGCTCCGGCTTGACGAAGAGATCGTAAGTAAAAAACGCGGCCCCGCCGAAAACGAGGATCGCGAGCAACAGAACGAAGAGCCATTTCATGGTTCTGGATCAAATATGAATCGTGTCGCAACTGTGGCCGCGCGTCTTGCCCGGGGCATCGCGCCGACGCCGGGGCTTGCACCGCGGCAGCTGACGATGCCGGTCTAAGAAAAAGTCTCCCAGGCGGCGGGTCGGGGCAGCGGCTCGCCGTCCTTCCCCCACGTGAAATGGCAATCCTGGCAGTAAAATTCTTTTGGGAAAATCTTGAGCGCGAAAAGAATGCTGGCCAGCCACGGAGTGATAAACTTCCGGGTCAACTGGGGATACTCGACGCGCGGCGATTTGCATTGGGGGCAGCGAATGGCGGAGCCGATTTCCGGATCGCTCGCCTCCCATTCCACCATCAACTTGTTGGCCGTTTCGAAGTCTTCCTCGGTCACCAGCACCTTCGCATTCGCCTGCGGCGTGGACATGAAAGCGGCCTTTTGCAGACGTCCTTCATTGTGGACATCCGCCTTCACGCCGGCTTCCTGCAGACGCGATTTAAGATGCTTCGCCTGAGAGGGCTCGTTGAATGTCGCAATCGTCACCATATTTTCGTCCGGCTTCGCGGTGCCTCATCAAACATCAACTACCGGCCGAGTGCAAGATTCGGCGGCGGGAACCATTTGTAGACCATGAAATAAACCAGCACGCCGGTGACCGAAACGTAAAGCCAGATCGGCATCGTCCAGCGGGCAATGCGCGTATGGCGATCCCATCGCCGCCGGAACACCGGCATGAGCGTGAGGATGACGAGCGGAAGCGTGACGAAAGCGAGCAGGATGTGCGAGATCAGCATGGCAAAATAAAGATGCCGCACGAGCCCCTGCGCAGTGAACTGCGTGGATCGCTCGCCGACGTGCAGGTGATAGGTGACATAGCCGGCGAGAAACAGCGTCGACGAGATGACCGCGGTAATCATGCAGGTGATATGCCGGCGCCAATGCCCGCGGCGGATCAAATACCAGCCAGTCGAGATAAAGACCGTACTCACAAAGTTGAGCGAGGCGTTGATGGCCGGCAGGTCTGATATTTTCAAGAGGGGCAGAACGTCCAACGTCCAACGTCCAACGTCCAACATTCAATTTCAGAAGGGCGGTAACGCATCGCGTCGAGGGCAGCTCTTTTCGAAAAGCCGCCCTCATTGAAACGTTGGACGTTGGACGCTGGACGTTGGACGTTTCCCCGTGCCTCCTTCACTCTTGGAACCGACTCCGCCCTCCTTGGCGCGCCAGTTTTACCGGCGCCGATCGAAGGCGCATCGCTCGGGCGCGCGTGCCCTGCGCTTTTTTCTCTTCGTAGCCATTTGCGCAATGGCCTGGAGCGGATGGTACCTGGCGAAGCGCGGCTTTGGGCGGCAATGGCGCGACCGCATCGTCGAAGAACTCCACAAACGGGGCGTTGAAGCATCGGTCAGCCGGCTCACGCTCGATCCGGTGCGCGGGTTGATCGCCCAGGACGTCAGGATTTTCGATTTCAAGAATCGCGAGAACACGCTCGCGGTCATCAGTGAGATCGCGCTGGATATCAATTACGCCGCGCTCCTCCATCATCAGCCGTTCTTGAATGCGCTCGACGTCCGCGGCGCGGAGCTGACGATTCCGACCCGGCTCGGGGGAACCAATGCACCGAGCCCGCGGATCACTCAATTCCGCGCGCATGTCTATTTCCCGCCGGAGCAGATCTATGTCAGCCAGGCGGAGGGAATGTTTTGCGGTTTGCGAATTTCGGCGACCGGTCAATTGATCAAACGCAGCGATTACAAGACTTCCGGAGAAGCATCCGACGAAGAGTGGAATCAACGGATGATGCTCATTCAGCGTGTTGCGGACGAGCTGCGTCGATTCAATTTTCCCGGCGAGGCACCAGCTTTACAGGTGAAATTTTCGGGCGATCTCTCCCAGTTCGAGGCGGCCCGCGCGGAAGCGACTCTGCGCGGCGATCGATTGCAACGCGGTTCCTACGAAATGAAGAACCTGACCGTCGCCGCGGAGTGGACGAATCAAACACTCAACATCACCCGCTGCGAATGGACGGATAATGCGGGAAGTTTTTCCGGTCGGACGAGCTGGAGCCGGGAAACGAAAGCGGCGGACTTTCAAGCGCGGAGCACCCTGGACGCAAAACAATTCCTCGTGGCGTTCGGCTTCGGAGAACTGCTGACCGATCTCGCCCTCACTTCTCCGCCTCTGATCGAGCTCTCCGGGTCGGGCAATTTCGCCGCGATGGCGCCGCGGGTGAGCGTGATCGGCCGCGCCGTCGTCGAAAACTTTACCTACAAGGCCGTGCCGTTCCTCAAGCTGACCGGGGATTTTTCCTGGGATGGCGAGCGCGGGATGCTGCGGGGTATTCGGCTGCGACATGAATCGGGCGAGCTCACGGCCGACCTGCTCGAGGCGCCGAATGATTTTCGCTTCAACCTCGAAAGCGGCGTCGAACCCACGGTGCTGCGCGCGATTGCTTCGCCGGAGTTGAGCCGGTTTCTCGGTGAGTGGGAATGGCGCCGCCCGCCGTTAGTGAAATTCACGCTTCGGGGCGCAAGCCGCGCGCCGGAGACGTGGACGGGTGAAGGCAGCGTCGCCCTCCAGCGCACGCGTTTCCGCGGCGTTTGGATGAACGGTTGCAATGCGAATCTGCACCTCGAAAACGGCGCCCTGGCTTTCGATAACTTTCGCCTAACGCGCGACGAAGGCATTGGCACGGGATCGTTCACTTACGATTTCGTGAAAAAGGAAGTGCGCCTGAAGGACGTGAAAAGTACCCTGCGACCCACAGACGCGATCCTCTGGATCGAGCCGAAGCTCTTCAAAGAAGTTGCGCCGTACAAATTTCGTCAGCCACCCAGCCTCGTCGCAAATGGCGTGATTCATTTTGGCGCGCCTAACGACCACCTCGAAATCACGGTCGATGCGCCCACCGGGATGGATTACGTCTTCCTGGGCAAGACGCTTCCGGTGGATCGGGTTTCCGGACGTCTCCTTTTTACGGACAATCGGCTCCAGCTCAGCGACATCGCCGGCCGGCTTTTTCACGGCGACATCCGGGGGACGGCCGACATTTCCCTCGCGAAGGGCGATCCGCATTATCAAGCGAAACTCGCCCTCGAGGAGGTTGATTTCCCGCGCGTGGCCGATCTCTATTTCAAATATGAAACCGCGCGAGGCCGTTTGAGCGGCACTTATGATTGGACCGGCCTGGGCAGCGAAGCCCGCAGCATGCAGGGCAACGGAAGCGCCAGGGTGAACGACGGCGACATTTTCGCCATCCCGGTTTTCGGGCCGCTCTCCGGAATGCTCTCCGCCATTATTCCCGGCGCGGGCTACAGCCTGGCGCACAAAGCGAACGCCAGCTTCACGGTCAAGGAAGGTGTTATCCATACGGACGATTTCAAGGTCTCCGGCAAACTCTTTGGAATGATCGGACGCGGCGACGTGCGATTTATTGACGACAAGTTGGACTTCGACATTCGCATCGACGCGGGCGGCCCCGGGGTCTTGCTGACGCCGATGTACAAACTGTTCGAATATAAAGGCGAAGGCAGCATCTCGAAGCCGATCTGGCACCCGAAGAGATTCTGAGAATTTCGGATTGCGGAGACCGGATTTCGGAGAGAAGAAAGCGCCCTTTGCGATGCACAAAACAGTTCCATCTCGAAAGACACCGAAGGCGCGAAATACTCCCCCGCGCACGCGCCGGAACCTTTCCGCAATCGGCAATCCGAAATCCGAAATTCTCCTCGGCGCTCACATGTCGATTGGCGGCGGCGCGCAGATGGCCATCGAGAGAGCGCGTTCGATCGAATGCACGGCGATGCAGATTTTTGTGAAGAACAATATGCAATGGTTCGCCCGGCCCTTGCAGCGCGAGGAAATCTCGGCGTTCCTCGATCACGCCCAGCGGGCCGAACTAAAGTCCGCTTTCGCGCATGCAAATTATCTGATCAATCTCGCCGCCACTAACCCGCAGTTCCACGCCAACTCGCTTCGCGCACTTTCGGAAGAGCTGGTGCGGACGGATCAGCTCGAGCTGCCGTTTTTGGTTTTGCATCCGGGCGCACACTTGGGCGCCGGCGAGGAGGCAGGCCTCGCCAAAATTGTCGAGTCGATCAATCGCGTCTTCGCCGGGTTGCCGAAAACGAAGACCCGCATCGCCCTCGAAACGACTGCCGGGCAGGGCTCATGCCTCGGTCATCGATTCGAACACCTGGCCCATATTATTGCGAACGTCCGCGAGCCCGAGCGGCTCGGCGTTTGCCTCGATACCGCGCACGTTTTTGCCGCCGGTTACGAGCTGGCGACGGACAAACTAACGAAACGAATGTTTGCTGAATTCGATCGCATCGTCGGGCTGGAATGGCTCGTCGCGCTGCATCTGAACGATTCGAAAACAGCACGCGGCTCCCGCGTCGATCGCCACGAACACATCGGGAAAGGTCAGATCGGGTTGGAGGCGTTTCGTTTCATCATGCACGACCGTCGTTTTCGCAAAATCCCAAAAGTGCTCGAAACGCCGAAAGGGAAAGAACTGAAGGAAGACGTGGAAAACATGCGGACGCTGCGGGCGCTCCTGTAGCCGCTTCGCTGTGCGAAGTGCAGAGTCCAGCGTGCCGTGCGCCTAGCTGATCAGCCGAATCGTCAGCGGATACCGGTACATCTGGCCTTCGCTCGCCTTCACCGCGGCGATGATCACGAAAACGACATTAAGAATGTGCAAAGATCGCGAGAAGGGCAAAACCGATCAGCAAGAGACAGAGGAGGCCAGCGACCAGGTTGTAGATCAACACCGAGATTTGAAAGTTCAACGCCTCTTTCCCGTGCGCGTCGATCTCGGAAGAGTCGCCTCGCTTGATTAACCAAACAATGAGCGGCCCAAGGACATGTCCGAAGGCCGGGACGACAAATCCCGCCAGCGCGCTTAGATGGCAGGCGATGCACCAGGTCCGGACGTCACCTGCTCGAGAAGTTTCATTCATCCTTAAGCCTTCACTCGCTCGATGTGCGCGCCGAGCTCGCTCAGCTTCTCATCGAGATGTTCGTAGCCACGATCGATATGATACACGCGGCTGACTTCGGTTCGCCCTTCGGCTTTCAATCCGGCCAGGACCAGCGCGGCGGAAGCTCGAAGATCGCTCGCCATCACCGGCGCGCCAATCAACCGCTCCACGCCTTGAATGACGGCCGTGGCGCCCTCGAGCTGCATGTGCGCGCCCATCCGTTTTAGTTCCGCCACGTGCATGTAGCGTTGGGGAAAAATGTTCTCCGTGATGACGCTGGTGCCCTCAGTGGTGGAAAGGAGCGCGCACATTTGCGCCTGCATGTCCGTCGGGAACCCGGGATACGGCTCCGTCGCGAGCTCAATGGGTTTGGCCGTCCCGTTGGGCGATACCGTGATGAAATCTTCGCCCGATTGAATCTGATAACCGCAGGCGATGAGCGCGTCCGTCACCGAGCTGACATGATCGCGCACCACCCGCTTGATCGTCACGCCTTTGCCGGCGATTGCGCCCGCCACGAGAAACGTGCCTGCTTCGATCCGGTCGGGAATGATGTCATGTTCGGCGCCATGCAATTCTTTCACGCCTTCGATGATCAAACGTCGCGTGCCCGCGCCCTCAATTTTCGCGCCCATTTTGTTCAGGAAATCCGCGAGGTCGACGACCTCGGGCTCGGTCGCCGCTCCTTCAATCACGGTGATCCCCTCAGCCAGGACTGACGCCATCATGACATTGTCAGTGCCCAGAACCGTCGGACCGAATTTGCCCAGGAGATTGACGATGGCGCCGACCAGTTTGGGCGCGAACACTTTTACGTTCCCGCCTTCAACCCGGACCGCGGCCCCCAGCGTTTCAAACCCCTTCAGGTGCAAATCAATCGGCCGGTCGCCAATGACGCAGCCGCCCGGCAGTGAGACGGTCGCTTCCTTGCAGCGGCCCAGCAGCGGACCGAGCACGCAAACGGACGCGCGCATCTTTCGCACCACGTCATAGGGCGCGACGGATTCGATTGTTTCAGCTGTGACGGTGACTGTGCCGCTGGCGCGTTCCACTTGTGCGCCGAGATGCATCAGGATTTGCAGCATGTAATGCGTGTCGCTCAGGTCCGGGACGCGGTGGACAATGCAGGGCTCGCGGGTGAGCAGCGTCGCGGCCAGAATCGGCAGGGCGGAGTTCTTGGACCCGCTGATCTTAATTGAGCCGGAAAGCGGCCGGCCGCCATGAATCAGGATCTTATCCATATCTCCCAAAGAGGAATCGTGTCACGCCGCAATAATCGCGTATCGAAGCGATGTCGTGATAATTTTTCTCGGCCAGGAGCAAAGCGAGATCATCGGCCTGTCCAATCCCGACTTCGAGCGCGAGCATTCCACCGGGACGCAGGCGCTCGCGCGCGGCGCTGATCAGCTCTCGCACTAATTCATCACCGCGCTCGCCGGCGAAAACGGCGACCGCGGGATCGTGCAGCACCTCGCGTGAAAGCGTTGGGCGATCCCCGGTGGCAACGTACGGCAGATTGGCCACAATCAGGTCGAACGCGCCCTCGACCTCGATGAGCAGATTGCCTTTGGCAAAACGGACTCGGCCCACCAAATCGAGCCGCGCTGCATTTTCCCGCGCGAGCGCGAGTGCGTCATCGGAAATATCCACGGCGTGCACTTCCGCTTCAGGGAACTGCGCGGCCAGCGTCAGTGCGATGACGCCGCTGCCTGTCCCGACATCGAGGATGGCTGATGATGGCTGCGCAATGGCGGACTGGATGATTCGCTCGACCAGCTCCTCCGTTTCCGGGCGGGGAACAAGAGCGCGCTTGTCGCAGAGAAAAACGCGACCAGCGAATTCCACCGTTCCGAGCAGGTGCTGGAGCGGCTCGCCCTGGCCCCGACGCCGGACCAATTCCCGAAGAGGGGCCAGCTCGGTTTCCGCCAGGGGCCGTTCGAACTCGAGATAGAGGTCGATGCGTTTGCGCTGGAGCGTGTGCGCAAGCAAGTGTTCCGCATTCAAGCGCGGACTTTCGATGTCGCGCTTCTTGAAATAAGCGGTGGTCGACTGAAGCACCTCGAGAACGGTCATTCGTTTCTACTCCAGACAAGGTCGGCGCAGCCGCTACGGCGAGCGCTGCCGCATCAGGCTGTCATCGAGGATTCGTGCAGCCGTTCCTGCAAGTCCGCGGCTTGCAGCGACTTGATCATCTCCTGCAAGTCGCCCTCCATGAACCGGTCCAGATTATAGAGCGTTAATCCGATGCGGTGATCCGTCACGCGGTTTTGCGCGTAATTGTAGGTGCGAATTTTTTCCTCGCGCCCGCCGGACCCGATCTGGTTCTTGCGGTGGGCGGAATACTTCGCCTCTTCTTCGCGCTGCTTCTCTTCGAGCAACCGGGCGCGCATGATCTTGAGCGCTTTTTCCTTGTTCTTTTGCTGGCTGCGCCCGTCCTGGCAACGCACGATCCGCCCGGTCGGAATGTGGAGAATCTGCACGGCAGAATCCGTGGTGTTCACGCCCTGGCCGCCAGGACCGCCCGATCGGCAGACTTCAATGCGCAAATCTTCCGGCTTCAGCTCGAGGTCGATTTCCTCCGCCTCGGGCAAAACGGCCACGGTTGCGGTGGAAGTGTGGATACGTCCCTGCGCTTCAGTGGCCGGGACGCGCTGGACACGGTGCACGCCGCTCTCAAAACGAAGCTGGCGAAAAACGTTTTCGCCTGAGACTTTGAAAATCGATTCCTTCAAGCCACCCAGTTCCGACGGACTCGACTCGAGATCTTCGATTTTCAAGCCGGCCGCTTCCGCGTACCGGTTGTACATCCGGTAAAGATCAGCGGCGAAGATCGCGGCCTCGTTTCCGCCAGTCCCCGCGCGGATTTCGATGATCGCGTCGCGATTCTCGTTTTCATCCGGAGGCAAGAGCGCAATTTGGAAGTCGCGCTCGAGGTCCGAGACGCGCTTCTGCAAATCGGGAATTTCATCGTCGGCCATGGCGGCGATTTCGACGTCGCTCGACGCGGCCAGTTCTCGGTTGTCGTCCAGCTGCTGGCGCGCCGTTTCCAGCTCGGCCCAGCGCGCGAGCAACTGCTTCACGCTGGAATGTTCCCGCATGATGTCGCTGGCGCGTTTCCGGTTCTCGAAAAGGGCGGGATCAGCGATCTCGCCTTCGAGCTGCTCAAAGCGTTCCCGCTTGCGCTCGATTAACAAATTGAAATCCATAAACAAAAACGGCGACCCCGAAAACGTTCGGGATCACCGTTTGGAAAGCTGAGGAGTTAGACTTTTCTGGCCACGCCGGCGCGAGTGGCCTTCGTGCTGCCGTAGCGGCGCGCGAACTTCTCCACGCGACCCGCGGTATCGACGAATTTCTGTTCGCCGGTGAAAAACGGATGGCATGCTGCACAGATGCCGATTTTAATGTCCCGCTTGGTCGAGCGTGTGTGGTAGACAGCACCGCACGCGCAGGCGATGTCGGTCTCGTAATACTCAGGATGAATGTCCGCTTTCATGTTTGGAAACGAGTGGCGAACTTAGGCGCGCTCCGGGGCGCGCGCAAGGGATGAAATCCACCGGTCCGGACAGCGTGGTCGAGGCCTGGGAGAAAATCCTGCGGGCGCCCTCCCTGCGGAAAGAAAAGGCCGCGATCTTCGACACGAGCGGGAAGGTGCTTCGGACTTTCGCGCAAATCGAAGAAGAAGCGGGTGATTTCGAGCAAACGTTGCTGTGCGAATTTCGACCTGGCGACGTCGTCGCAATTCAAGTGGGGAATCATCCTGCCTGGCCCGCGTTGCTTCTCGCCTGTTGGCGGAGCCGGCTCGTCGCACTGCCTTTGGAACGGACCGTGACCGAGCGCGAGCGGGATGCCGCCCTGCGGGTCTGCTCCGCCGCGGCCGTTGTAGAGATCGAGAACGAGCGAATAGCGCTCCGACCTTTGCCGCACCAGTCCATCGAGTGGGGACAGAATCCGCCGTCGCTTTTGAAACTCACCTCCGGCACCACGGCCGCGCCGCGCGCAATTCGTTTTCGCAGCGACCAGCTCCTGGCCGATTGTACCCAAATTTGCGAGACGATGGGAATCACCGATCAGGACCTCAATTTCGCAGTTATCCCGCTTTCGCACTCGTACGGCTTCAGCAATCTGGTCACGCCCCTGCTGACTCGCGGCGTCCCGCTCGTCCTGAGCCGGGACCGTATGCCACGCGCCGTCCTGGATGATCTCGCGCGCACAAATGCGACCGTGTTCCCGGGGATGCCGGTTTTCTACCAGGCGTTTTCCGAGATGGAGAAGGTGCCTGCTCTCCCAAAGCTGCGACTGTGCATCTCCGCGGGCGCGCCACTATCGCTGGAAGTAGCCAGAAAATTCCGCCAGAACTTCAACCAATCGATCCACTCCTTTTACGGTTCCTCCGAATGCGGCGGCATTTGTTACGATCGTGACGCGCCCTTGCTCGAGCCAGGTTTCGTAGGAGAGCCGATGGGCGGAGTGGATCTGGAACGGCTCGAGCCGGACGCTCCCGCAACGCGCGTGCGAGTTCGAAGCGCCGCGGCCGGAGACAGCTATTTTCCCGAGCCTGATGAGGAGAAACTGAGGCATGGCCAGTTCGTTCCTGACGATTTGCTGAGTGTCAACGCGGACGGGTGGCGAATCGTCGGACGGATTTCCGATGTCATCAATGTCGCGGGGAAAAAGGTGAACCCGGCGGAAGTCGAAGCGGAACTGCTGCGGTTTGCCGGCATCCGCGCGGCGGTCGTCTTCGGTCGCGAATCAATCCAGCGCAACGAAGAAGTGGCGGCGTGTGTCGTCGCGGGAGAGCAAGTGCGTGAGGCCGATCTGCTCGAGCACTGCCGTGCGCGCCTCAGCGGATGGCAGGTCCCAAAGCGGATTTTTTTCGTTGAAGAGATTCCGGTAAACGAGCGCGGCAAAGTGAATCGCCGCGAGCTGGCCGGTAGATTTCGTTCGTGATTCCTCCCGTCCAGGAGAATCCAGACGCTCGATTCCGCCTCCCAGTTCGAAGTAAGGATATGCGAAACATCCTATTCTCCTTCACCGCCATCATCTTCCTCGCAGCTCTCGGCGGCTGTAGCACCACCGTAAGAACCGACAGCGGCCATGGGGTCACCGCGGGCGTCCACGACACCGACCATGGCGTCACGGCGGGCGTCCACGCGCGCTGACGTCGTCCTGCGAAAAATGCTTTTCATTTGCTCGGAAGCAGGCATGTCTAGTTAGGGCGGCGCGCACGACTCCCACGAGTCGCATGGCCTCGGCCCTTTGAATTGTGAACGACATGACCCCGACGCATCCTCAAGATTCTTCCGACCAAGGCGGGCGCGTTCTTGTGCTCGAACCCGAGCAAGACCTCGCTTCGAAAATTATCGCTGCGCTCCGGGAGGCCGCGCCTTCGGCCCAGGTCGATCTGGCCCGCAATCTCGAAGAGGCCCAATTCCTCGTTATGAACGATCGGCCGGACCTTTTTGTCCTCGACGTGGATGCCGTGCCCGATCTCGGCCAGGATTTTCTCTACGACTTGCGCACGAGCCATCCGAATGCGCGCGCCATCGTCCTGACGGGCGTTCACCTGGCCGCGCACCGCGAGCGGGCTGCCGGTCTCGGCGCGATTCACTTTCTCGAAAAACCGTTCCCGCATGCCGACTTCGTCGATCTCGTCCACGCGCTCCTTTCGCCCTCGGGCGAGCCGGACAGCGAAAAATTTCAAGGAACCCTCAGTGATCTGCACCTGGCCGATATCATTCAGCTCAAATGCATGAGCGGATCGTCCGCGGCGTTGCAGTTCACCGGACCGCAGGGGGAAAAGGCGCGCGTCTATTTCGAAAGCGGCCAGGTGCGGCACGCGACCGCGCCGGGGAAAGAAGGCGTCGCCGC
The DNA here is from genome assembly GCA_041167205.1 of Verrucomicrobiota bacterium. Taxonomy (GTDB): domain Bacteria; phylum Verrucomicrobiota; class Verrucomicrobiia; order Chthoniobacterales; family UBA10450; genus AV80. Next base: position 18,722 of record JBEEHC010000018.1, on the reverse strand, counting down.
CTTTAATGAAATCGTAAATTGGAAAGGCGGCCAGATTTCCGAGGTCGCCGGCGCCGCCCAAAGCCCGCGGACCATCGATCTCGACTGGCAAATCCTGCTCATGGAAGCGGTGCGCAAGATTGACGAGACTCGTGACACGGAGTCCACCGCCGCTGCGGCCGCGGCTGAAGCTTCCAGCGGGCGAAAAGTTCTCGTGATCGACGACAGCCTGATGCTGCTCAGTTTTGTGAAGGAGATTCTGGCGGAAGCGAACTACCGCGTGGTCACTGCGGCGACGGCGGAGGAAGGTCTTGTCTCCGCGGGGCGCGACGTGCCCGATCTTGTCCTGCTCGATTACGTCCTGCCGGATATGAAGGGCGACGAAGTCTCCCGGCATTTGTCGCAGACCCCGGCGACGGCAAACGTGCGAATCGTTTACATGTCAGGCTTCGGCGCGGACCTAAAGCCCGACCAAGTCAACAACGCCAATGTCATTGGGTCGTTGAATAAGCCGTTCACTTCTGATCTGTTACTAAGAACAGTGGAGAAATACATGCCCAAGGAAGCGAGCGAGCCCGAGTCGAAGGCTGCGGAAACCCAGGAAACTTCGCCTGCGGCCGAACCAGGCTGGGCGGAGCCTGCACCTTCTCCAGTGGAGACGCCGGCGTGGCCGGAGCCACAATCTGCCCCGGTTGAACCAGCCTGGCGGAAGGCTGAACCTGCCGCCAGCGAGCAACCCGCCTGGAAAGAGCCGAGCGAAACCGCGCCGGAAGCCGCGGAGACCGCCGGGATCGCCGCGAGCGCCGGCGCCACCAGCGACGCATGGTGGAGCGCGCCTGTTTCGCAATCGGCCCGGCCTGAATCGCAGCCCGCGACAACGACCTCCGCCTTCGAATCCCCCTCCTCCCCTCAGTCCGCCGAGACGCAGACGGAAGAACCGCTCCCGGTAAACGGCGCCTTCTTTTCCGGCGACACGAGCTTCTTCTCCCTCAACGGCGCTCTCCACACGATCGGCAAAGAGAAGCTGACCGGTATCCTGCGGGCCTTCTGGAACAAAGAGACCGTCGAGCTGCTCGCGCGAAACGGAGAGATCATTCTCGCCACGACGCGCGATCCGCAGCTCTACTGCCCGGAGGCGCCCATCACTCTCGTCAATGTGGACGCCGAAAAAACCGATCAAGCCCGAGCGCAGCAACGCGAGACTGGTTGTCCGGTTTTCCTGACTCTGGCACGAGAAGAATTGATCCTGAACGAACCGGCGATGCAATTGGTGCAGCACTACGGACAAAAACTTTTCGCCCAACTCTGGACCGCGCCCCGCGTCCGCTTTGTCTTCGATCAAAGCGAGACCTTGCCGGATTATTGCCAGGATGTCCCCGGCGAGGCCGACATCGATCACTGGGTCCTGACCACCCTGCGCTGCATCCAGTTTCAGGAACTGGGACAGACGGCTGACCTGGAGGCCGGCAGCATCCCCGCCTATACGCGCGATGGTTTCAAACGCGTCCAGGAACTTCGACTCACGGTCGCGGAAGCCCAGTTCGCCTCGCAATTCAACGGCGTCCGCTCGATCGCCCAGATCGCGAAGAATCTTCGTTTGGATTTCAAATTCGCGCGTCTGACTCTCTTTCGCTTTCTCGCGCTGGAGATCGTGGAATGCTGGCCGCCGGCCGCGGTTGCGAAACCGGAAAAGCGCAGCTTTTTCAAATCAATCGGGTTCGGCGACTAGCCGCCACGGATGGTGAGCGATGAGTCCGAGATCGGAACCTTCGACGCCGGAAGAGCCGTCGAACATCGTAGCGCTGCCCAGCTCGTCTGAGGGGACCTCGCCCTCTCGCTTTTCCGCGCCGGAAAACTTCATTAATCGGGAGCTAAGCTGGCTCGAATTCAACCGACGCGTTCTCGAGGAAGCGCAGGATCCAACGCAGCCGCTCATCGAACGGGTCAAGTTCCTGACGATCTTCAGCTCGAATCTGGACGAGTTTTTCGAAATTCGCGTCGCGGGCATCAAACAACAGATCGAGAGCGAGACGAGCGACGTGGGCGCGGACGGCCTGAGCCCGACCGAGATATTCAACGCCATCCAGCGGACCGCGCACGAAATGGTCGCGACCGAATACGCGCTTTGGAAAGACGACCTGGCGCCCTCCCTGGCGAAAAACGGCATCCGCGTACACGACGTCGCCGATCTAAATGCAAAACGAACTGCCTGGGCGCAGCGCTATTTCCGGGAGGAAGTTTTCCCGATGCTCACGCCGCTCGCGGTGGATGCGAGTCATCCTTTCCCGCAGCTCTTGAACAAGAGCCACAACCTCCTCGTGCGCGCTCGCAGCGAACGCGGCGGTGAACTGCTCCACGCCATCGTGCAGGTCCCTCGCGTCTTGCCGCGCTTGATTCTGTTGCCACGCGGCAAGGGCGAAGACGAACCGTGGGATTACATCTACCTCTCGTCGCTCATTAAGCATCACATCGCCGATCTTTTTCCCGGCTTGCTCCTCGATGGCGCGCACGCTTTTCGGGTCACGCGGAACAGCGACCTCTATATCGATGAGGAGGAAGCGGACAATCTCCTGCGCAGCATCGAGCAGGAACTGCGGCGTTCGAGCCGCGGCGACGCGGTCCGGCTGGAAGTGGCGGCGGATTGTCCGAAGGATTTCCGCGAATTGCTCCTCGAGTTTTTCGATCTCGGCGAAATGGATCTGTACCGGCTGGACGGCCCGCTCTCCATGACGCACCTCGCGCCGCTGGTGGCCAACGACGCCTTCGCCAAGTTGAAGGATCGCGTCTTTCAACCCGCGCGCGACCCGGCTTTGCCGCCGCACGCAAGAATTTTCGAAGTGATGCGCAAACAGGATGTGCTCCTGCATCATCCTTACGAAAGCTTCGATCCAGTGGTCGAGTTCATCGAGAGCGCCGCGGAAGACCCGCAGGTGCTGGCCATCAAGATCACCTTGTATCGCACCAGCGGTGATTCACCGATCGTGGAAGCGCTCATGCACGCGGCCACCGCCGGCAAACAAGTCACCGCGCTCGTGGAACTGCGGGCGCGCTTTGATGAAGCCGCCAATATCCAATGGGCGCGACGCCTGGAGGAAGCGGGCGCGCATGTCGTCTACGGCGTCGTCGGCTTGAAGACCCATTGCAAGGCGCTCCTGATCGTTCGCCGCGATGCCGACCGGCTCCGGCAATATGTGCATCTCGGCACGGGCAATTATCATCCGCGCACCGCGCGCATTTACACAGACTTCAGCCTGTTCACCACCAACCCGAAGATCACCGAGGAAGTCGCGATCGTCTTCAACACGCTCACCGGCCTGGCCAGTTACCCGGGCCTGGAGAAACTGTTGGTCGCGCCCTTCGACCTGAAGAAACGCATTATCGGAATGATCGAGCGTGAGCGCGACCACGCCGCCTCCGGGAAAACCGGCCGGATGATCGTGAAGCTCAACTCGCTCGTGGACCAGGAGATCATCGAGAAACTCTACGAAGCTTCCCGCGCCGGGGTGAAGATCGACCTGATCGTGCGCGGCATCTGTTGCCTGCGCCCGCGAATCCCGAACCTGAGCGAAAACATTCGCGTTATCAGCATCGTCGGCCGGTTCCTCGAACACAGCCGGATCTACTATTTCGAAAACGACGGGAACCCGGAAGTTTTTCTCGCCAGCGCCGATTGGATGCCAAGAAACTTTATCCGGCGCGTGGAAATCGCCTTCCCCATCGAAGACGCCACGCTCCGCGACGAAATCATCAACGAGGTCCTGCCCCGCTTCCTGAACGACCACATCAAAGCGCGAGAACTGCAGTCGGATGGCACCTACGTCCGCTTGAAGCCGGAAGAAGGCGCGCCGCGCTCGCAGGCGCAGCTCCATTTCCGGGAACGGTCGCGCGGCCAGGCGCGCAAACTCGCGGAGTCGCAGACCGCGCCGATGATCAAACTGACCCCCATAACCATCGCGCGGAAAGAGAACCCATGAGGAAAAAAAAGGTCCTGGTGATCGACATCGGCGGCACGCACGTGAAGCTGATGATTTCCCGGCGGGAAAAGCGCAAATTCGATTCCGGCCCGAAGCTTTCGCCGAGGCAGCTGATTGCTCAAGTCAGGAAAACCGCGGAAGGCTGGAGCTACGACGTCGTTTCGATCGGATTCCCTGCCCCCGTGCAGAAGGGCCGCATCGTGAAAAATCCGAAGCATCTCGCGAAAGGTTGGATCGGCTGGAACTTTAACAAGTCGTTAGGTAAACCTACCCGCGTCATAAACGACGCCGCCATGCAGGCGCTCGGCAGCTATCGCGGCGGACGCATGCTCTTTCTGGGTCTGGGCACCGGTCTCGGCTCGACGCTGGTCTGGCAGAACAGCGTGCTGCCGCTCGAACTGGGCGACTTGCCTTACGAAGGCGGCATCATTGAAGACGTCCTGGGCAAACCGGGGCTGGCGCTGCTGGGAAAGAAAGTCTGGGAGCGGGAGGTCCTGTTCTGCATTGAGCAGCTCAAGCTTTCCTTTATCGCCGACTACGTCATGCTCGGCGGCGGAAATGCCAAGGTCTTAAACCAGTTGCCGGCCGGAGCAGAGCTCGGCCACAATCGCAACGCCTACCTCGGCGGCGTCCGGATGTGGGAAACCGATCCTCGCACCAAGCGGCCCAAGTGGAACGTGATCTAGATTGCGTTCCTCCCCACTGTGGCCGCCGCCCTGCGGGCGGCGCCTAGCCGGCGTCGCACCGGAAAACTGTATTGCCATTATTCCTCCGGCCTGCCAATGATAACGCGTTCCCGGAGGACCCCCGTGATTTATTCGAGTCCCATCCCCGCTTCTGTTACCCCGCTCTCCGTGCCCAGGCTGCTCGACCGCGTCCGCTACTCGGACACAGAGCCTGTCCTGAGCAACGTCGAAGGAACGTTGCCACCACCATGATTTATGCCCCTGTTTGTAACCGGCCGGGCCTCTCCGTTCGCAACCCGGTTGATTACTCCCCTCTTTCCTACCAGCTGTGATAGACGTAAAATTCTTCGCCTTTAAAGACGAACATTCGTCTAATTCTCGTTAGATGCTAAAGCGAGCGCTAGCGACGGGTCTCATATTTTCGCTGCTAGCAGTCCCTTCGTACTCGAAGAGGGACTCACCGACAATCAGCTACCCGGATCTCCGGTTGAACGATTCCTCGAATAGTCAACTCCTAACGCAGAAAGAAGAGGATGAAATCGTCCGGTTCGTCAAAACGGTTCACGGCATCGATCATCGCGTGCAGGAAATCGAAGTAAAGTCACACTACGAAGTCGAGGTCAAGACAGGGGCGATCAACCCGCTTGATTTCAAAAAAGACCGCCACGGCGATCGCCTCTTGCTGCGCAAGAGCGATACGCAGTGGACGGTTGTCGAGCGGTCGAGCTGGTCACTTCCGGCGTCCCAGGATGAAGGCATCTACGTCTGGGACGGCACCTCCGAGCTAGCCATGATAGCGCGCGTCACAGATGCTGTGACGCATAAACCGATTTCGGAAGCCGCAGTCCACGCAGTACGCGTTGGCGGTCGCAACACCGAACCGCTCACTAATGAGCATCCGAGCGCGATGCCGCCCCCGCAGAAGACCCGTTGCGACGGACGCGCAAAACTTGTCGCATACTTTCGTGCCGCTGGCAGTGCCGACGGTTTCAGCGTCTTCGTAGGCGGCTCATTCGTGCGAGTCGATGCCCCTGGGTATCAGTCAAAGGACGTTCGGATTTCGCCGATCGTAAGGCTCGACTTCCCCCCTAAGACAAAGCACTGTGAGGTCACTATCCCGGTCGCACTTACCCGCGAGTGAGCACAGCGCAATCTAACCATGCGATGGAGCGAACGTCGGACCGCTGTGCGTTCACATTTGAGATGACTTCCACACCTTCGCTGCAGGCGACGCACGCCCTCGTCCGTCGTCGCTCATCTTATTCTCGTTAGGCCCATGAAATCGCATATCGTTGCTGCGCTGGCGTTTTGCTGCATCGTGATGTTTACGGGCTGCTTGTCGTCCCGCATAGCAGCCAGCCTCACCTTCCAGTGGCCACAAGTAGTGGGCCCATATTCCGCCAGCATCACGAGAGACGACATTCACCAGATCGTCGATCTCGCAGTCAGTCGCTCTGATATTAAGAAGCCTGTTGATCAGATCGATACAGAACGCCCCGACGAAGCATATGTAAAAGGCGGGAACCCGCAGAACACTGGCGACCAGATGACATCCTTCGACGTGCGCAAGAAGAATGGGCGTTGGAAGATCATCGAGAAATCGGTCAATACGGGACCTGCTATCATCACATCATGACCGTGCGACGCCTCGGCCTAACCAATCGCTGCAGCTAACCGCTGGCCGCTCTGATGCCTCGCATTTCATTATGAAAACGCCCCTATTTCAATCCACGCTCGCTTCCGCCAGTGGTAGCTGATCTCATACGAGGATGAATTCACAGATTCTTGGATTGAAGGTGGCCAGCGTCGTTTTCGGGCTGCTGTGCCTGGCGCAACTGTTGCGCCTCGTCATACGTCCCGAAGTGCTGGTGGCGGGGCATCATGTGCCACTCTGGCCGAGCGGGCTGGCGTTCGTGATTTTGGGCGGCCTGAGCCTTTGGATGTGGAAGCTCGCGCGCACCGCGGCTCGATGAAAGGCATCGTCCAGTTGTGGACGTAGACGCAGGATTCAATCGTCGCGAACGCAAGGCGGCGAGGGTGAACGCCGCTGCCTCATTGGCCGCGACAAAAAGAGTGGAAACAAAATCAGGGCCGATTAGTTTTTCCGCTCCCGATCCCGCGCTTATCACATGCGACGCTATCTTCCTCTTGCGATCATCGGCGCTGTCTTTTTGATCGCGATCGGAAGCGGTCTGATGCTTTTTCGATCGAAACAACCCACCAGCGCCCCGACCGCTCCGGTCCCTCCGATTGTGCCGGTCGTTCCGGCAACTCCGGTTCCTCCGGTTGTTGCGGCAACGCCGATCGTTCCGGGAGCTCAGACCGCCCCGGCGACGCCGGCCACGCCAGAGAGAGAGCCAGAGTCGCTCCATGTCCGTGGCGGTGCGAACGCACGCCTGACTCTGGAAGAATACGGCGATTTCCAATGCATTCCTTGCTCCAAATTCTATCCAGTGCTCGCGAAAGTGGAAGAGGACTACGGTGACCGCTTGCGCGTCGTCTTTCGCCACAAACCGCTGCACAAGCATGAGCTCGCCCCGCTGGCGGCCCGCGCCGCGGAAGCGGCCGGATTACAAGGGCGGTTTTGGGAAATGCACGACCTGCTTTTTCAGAATTCATTGCGTTGGACGAAAGGGGTGGACACGATTGGACCAGACGCGACTCCTTCGCGTAGACTCCAATCGACGGTCCTGGCCATGGAGATCGAGGTGCGGGATGTTTTCGCCAGCTACGCCGAGAGGTTGAAACTCGATGTCGAACGCTTCAAAGCAGACATCGATAGCGATGCGGTCAAAGCGCGGGTTGAGTCAGACAACGCGCACGCTGACACGCTCAAGATTGACCGGACACCGACGGTGTATCTCAATGGCCGCCTGCTTCCCTTCGCTACGGTTAGCACGGTAGAGGGTTTGCACAGGGAGATCGAGGTGGAGCTCAGTGGCAAAGGCACCGTGGAAGCAGCGCCGAGCGCTCAGCCAACGGCGTCCGAACAACCCAAATGAATAACCCTCAGCCGGCCCAGGACCGTCCGTGCACATGGCTGTATGGTCTGGCTGCCGTGTTGTCGTTAGGCGGACTGGCCGATTCCATTTATCTCACGGTCGCGCATCTAACGGGCGAGAACGTTACCTGCCTCGCGTCCTCCGGTTGCTCAGAGGTGCTGTCGAGCGCTTATGCCAGCGTGGGGAAAATTCCACTCGGAGCGTTTGGCGTCCTTGGATACTTCGTTGCTTTCAGTCTGGCCACCCTCGCGGCTTTCGGTCACGCGCGCGCCCGGCTCTTTCTGATAATGATGGTCGCAGGCATGCTCGCCACCACGCTCTGGCTCCTTTATGTGCAGGCTTTTGTCCTTCATGCCTTCTGTGACTTCTGCCTCCTGTCGGCGGGAATAACTCTGTCTCTTTCCGCCATCGTGGTAACGGGCTACTTTCTTGAAAGGCGTCCGGCCGCTGAGGAAGCGCTCTGACCCGAATCATAACCATCAAGATATGCGACGCTATCTCCCATTCGCCATCATTGGCGCTGTCTTACTGATCACCGCCGGCGGCGGTCTGCTTCTTTACCGCTCGAAATATTCCGGCCCGCCCCTCAAAATTGCGACGGGCAAACCGGGGGCCGAACCCGCACACATTCGGGGCGCGGCCAACGCGCGCGTGACTTTGGAAGAGTTCGGCGATTTTCAATGTCCGCCTTGCGGCTTCCTGGCCGCGACGCTCGTGAAAGTGGAACACGACTACGCGGATAGTGTGCGCGTCGTCTTTCGAGAGTTTCCGCTGGCCATGCACCCGCACGCGATGACCGCAGCCTGCGCGGCGGAAGCGGCGGGATTGCAGGGACGTTTTTGGGAGATGCACGATCTCCTGTTCAAGAATTCCCTGCAATGGGGCAAGCTAAGCCCGCATCCGCCCTCACCGACCGGGGCGCTGATTCCCGCACCGCCGGAGGAAGCACGCGGGGTGCGAGCCATGTTCGTCGATTACGCCGCCAAAATTGGACTGGATGTCGATCGCTTCAATAGAGACATGGACACCCAGGAAGTTAAAGCCCGTATAAAATTGGATCAGGAGCGCGCCGCTTCAATCGGCGTCGACCGGACCCCTTTCTTATTTATCGATGGCGTTCAGATCCCGTTCGCGTCGCTTGATGAGAAGGAATTGCGCGCGGTCATAGACGCCGCTCTCAGTGGAAGACCTCCGGCGCCTCCGGCTCAGAGTCCCACGCCTGCGCCGCCTCCGATTCCAACACCACCTGCCCCACGGCCCTAGAACAACCGATCCGGGGGCCGATAAAGGCGGTCTACTCGATCGAGATGTCCTTCGGATCGAACTCGGCCGCAGGATATTTCGGGTTCATTTTTTCCAGCGTGGCCACGACCGTCGTCAGCATGACGAGGTTGCGCATCCATTTGCGATCGGCCGGGACGATCCGCCACGGGGCCCGCGCGGTCGTGCAGCTGTTGATCACATCGTCGTAAGCCATTTGGTAGTCAGCCCACAACCGGCGTTCCTTCAAATCCGCCAGGTTGAATTTCCAAAGTTTATGCGGCTCCTTCAGTCGAGCCTCGAGCCGGCATTTTTGCTCTTCCTTCGAGATGTGGAGAAAGAACTTCAGGATCGTCACGCCATTGTCGCTCAACAATTTCTCGAAAGCATTGATATCCGCGCAACGCTCACGCCACGTTTCCTTCGTGATTTCGCCGTGCACCAAAGGAACGAGCACGTCTTCGTAATGCGACCGGTTCCAGAGCGCGACCGAACCTTTGCGCGGCGCCGCGTGGTGGACCCGCCAGAGAAAATCGTGATCCCTTTCTTCCGCCGTCGGATATTTGAAATTCGTCAACTGGACGCCGTTGGGGTCGAGTCCCAGGCAAAGATTCTTGATCGCGCCATCCTTGCCACCGGTGTCCATTCCCTGCACCACGATGAGCAGGCTGCGCTGATGTTCGGCGTAAAGCGCTTCCTGCAGTTCGGCCAGCTTCTCCCGCAGGCAACTGATCTGCTCAACTGAATCAGATTTGGAATGGCCCGCCGTTTCCGCGGGATCGATCTTCGCCAGCCGAATCTCGCGCCCAGGTTCAACCAGGACGATGCCCTTGATTTTCCCTGGATCAGGAAACTTTTGCGCTTTTGCCTTTCTGGTCAAAGCAAGCTCATGCTAGGGGCGGTTCCATTGCCTGGCAATTCCTCTTGCTCAGCATTGCATCGCCTGACCGAAAACGTCATCTTGACCCCATGAAACTTTACCTGCTCCGCCATGGCAAAGCGGATTGGCCAAACTGGGATCGGCCCGACGATGAGCGTCCGCTGACAGAAGAAGGAAAGAAAGAAATGGCCGCCGTGGCGAAGCTCCTGGCACGGCTGGAGATCAGCCCGGTCATCCTCACCAGTCCGCTGCCGCGCGCCAGCCAGACGGCTGAGATTGCCGGCAAATACTTAAAGGCGAAGATCCACGCAGAACCGCTGCTGCGGCCCGGCTTCGATGCCACGCAGCTGCGGAAGATCCTCAAGAACTTTTCCGGCAAGAGTCTCATGGTTGTCGGGCACGAGCCCGATTTCACCCGCACCATTTTTCAACTCACGGGAGGGAACACGAAACTGTCCAAGGCCGGCGTCGCGCTCATCGAACTCGAGACCGGACCGATGAAAGGTGTATTGCGCTGGCTCGTCCCGCCGAAATTCGCGAGGGAGTAAGTGCGAGTCGGCCTGGGGACAGGCCAGTCCATGCGTGATGTATTTTCTCTCCCTCGTTGGACGTTGGGCGTTGGACGTTTCCCCACATCTTCCATGGAGTTGAAACCGCCATTTTCGCTCACGCGCCTGTTCGCGCTGTTCGCCTGTTTGCTGCCTGCAACTATTCGTTGCGAAACAAAGTCCGCTCCCAATGATCGCCATGTCGTCGTGGTTGTCTGGGACGGCATGCGCCCCGACTTCGTCACAGAGCGCGATACTCCCGCACTCTGGAAGCTTGCGCGCGAAGGCGTGACCTTTCGCCATCATCATTCGGTCTATCCGACCGCGACCAACGTCAACGGCGCCGCAATGGCGACAGGCGTCTATCCGAACCGCAACGGCTTGCTCGCGAACCGCGAATACCGTCCGCGGATCGATCCGCAACGACCGTTTGACCACGGCGAGCCGGAAGTCATCAGAAAAGGAGACGAAACCAGCGGTGGAAAGTACCTCGCCTTGCCAACCGTCGCAGAAATCGTTCGCACTACCGGCCGGCGCACGGCGATCGTTGGCACCAAGTCGGTCGCCCTTCTCCACGACCGTCACGCCGAATGGACGGCCGCAGCAGGAAAAGATTCGCTCATCAAATTCGCCGCCGCGCCGATGCCCGCGAGCGTGCGCGAAGAGACGCTTCGCCTCCTCGGCCCCTTTCCCACCGAGCCGGCCAGCACCGGCGACCAGCAAAACGCCTACGCCACACGCGCGTTGACCGACATTTTGTGGCGCGACGGTTTGCCTGCGTATTCGCTTCTTTGGCTGAGTGATCCCGACCTCACGCAGCACGAATATTCACCCGGCGCCGGAGCTTCCCTGGCCGCGATCCGGAGTTCCGACCGCAATCTCGCCGCCGTTCTCGATGCGCTCTCGAAGAAAAATGCGCGCGAGACAACGGATGTCCTCGTCGTTTCCGACCACGGCTTCTCCACGATCGAGCGCGGTCTCGATTTCCCGGGTGAGTTACGCGCCGCCGGATTCGACGCCGTTGCCGCCTTCGCCCAAACGCCGAGAGCCGGACAGGTCATGGTCGTCGGAAATGGCGGCACGATTTTGTTTTACGTCATCGAGCACGATCGCGCGGTCGCGTCGCGTCTGGTCGAATGGCTCCAACATTCCGATTTCGCCGGAGTGATTTTTGCACGTGAGAAATTCGAAGGCGCTTTCCCGTTGGAATCCGTCCACGCGAACACGGCCGATGCGCCGGACGTGATGGTCGCCTTGCGTTGGAATCGGAAGCCGAATCGCTTCGGCATCGCCGGTCAGATCATAACCGACGCGACCCGCGGCGCTGGCAAAGGCAGTCATGCCACCCTGAGCGAATTTGACGTGCATAATACCCTGGTCGCGGCCGGGCCCGGGTTCCGTCGCGGACTGCTGAACGACCTTCCAAGCAGCAACATCGACCTCGCTCCCACCGTCCTGCATCTTCTCGGATTGGAGTCCCCGCATAAATTCGATGGACGCGTTTTGTCCGAGGCAATGACCGGCAATTCGGCGTCGCCGCGAGCGGTTACCGAAACATTAGAGACCACGCGCAAGTTTTCTTCCGGCGAATGGCGCCAGCATCTACGCGTTTCCCGAGTAGGTGAGACCGTATATTTCGATGAAGGCAACGGTGCCTTCGAGCGTTGAAGTCAGCGAGGAGCCGATTGCCACACCGACGACGCCAGCACAGCAAGCACCCGGATCTTCCGTTGAGACATGGAGAGTTCGTGCACGTGGCTGGCGTCCCAATCGCTTTCGCCGCGGAGACCGACCGGGTTCCGGGCAACATCGATCATTTCTGGATTACGATTGGGATAAGCGGCAGCGAGCCCATCCGCATCGCGTTGAGCACCCATTCCAGGCAGAATGCCGCGGCTGGTTTTGATCCGCGTGTTCGCGTCGGCATCGTGGTTTCTACATGGCATGATTTGCCCGCGGCAGGAATGGTCGGCTGCCGCGGCTTGGATTATCAGAAGATCGAAGCGGCCACTTCTGTCCCTTACACCGAGTATGCACGTCCTGCCCTGGAAACGCTGCTCGCTGAGAAAACAGGACGCGCTCTCTTCATTGAAGCTTGGGGCGAGCTCTACGTTCGCAACCATCTCGGCATTCACCAAGTCCACAGCAGGCGCGCCAGTTGTAGTGTCCTTCACGATTACATCGGACGCGATGGCGCCATTCGTTTCTACTTCCCCGGCGATGCCCAAACAGAACTCTTGCTCTTCAAATATTGCGGCCAATAGCCGGGGCATTGCCCTGACACGTGTAAGTCAAAAAGAAACCGCGCGGCACAATGTTTGAAAGGACTAGGCTCGTTCTGGATCCAAAAGATTCCCGCCAAGTCGGGCAAACCAGGCCCGAATAGTGCCTGGCCTGGTGGGATCGGCGGATGCCGTGGGGTCGACCGCCTGTGAGGCTTCGGTCTCACTCATGAGAGCGGGAGAAAACAAACCCTCGGCGACGTGCACCCCAAGCTGGCGGTAGGCCTCGAACTGCTCCTGATCGAAAAACTGGTCAAGGGTGCTTTGATGCGGAAAATCCGGATGGTTAGTCCGGTAACGTTTGATCAGTTCCGTTTCGTTGCCGGTAACGGACAGCTTGAGGTAAAGCAAGAGGCCGATGCCCTTGGGGTCAGCGTAATGAATTCTACAGAAGTGAGCGTGGGTCTGGCTTAGTCCGGTGGTCGCATTCGGGCGCAAACCATCGAGGGCAGGCTCGATACGCACGCCAAAGTCTATCTGGGCATGTCGAACCAGCGTCATCAAGCCTTGGAACCCAAAGGCGGAATCCGCTTCGCCGTCCACACAGATGATGAATTTGCAGCGCCGGCGCAGCAACTCGTATACAGCCATGTTCTCGATGTGCCCGCCGTCGGACAGATTAAGCCATCGCTTCTTTTCCGACATCGCCACGCCCAGCATCTCGCGCAGCAAGCAAAGAAATCCCGGATGCGGTGAACCTGAGCTCTTGGCGGGATTCTTTATCCAGAAACCCAGTCGCACATTCATGAACGTTAGCAAAGCGGTCAGGGTCGGCATGGAACCGAGCCCCATGTAGGAAGAAACCGCCGCCCCGGATATCGCCATGGCGCTGGCCAGGTCCGCCGGTTGCCCATTGGTCTGCCATTGGCTGGTGGGAAAATAACCGGTTCCAGGCGACCCGCTCCAGTGCTTGGAGAACATAAAAAAGTCGCAACGGCGATCGCGAACTGCCGGGTCGGTGCTGGAAGGGACATTGAGGGTTGCGTTCAGTAAATGATAAGGCGCGGTCTGATTCGGATTGATGGTGGTTAACGGTAGATCGTCTTCACTCGTCTCCTTCTGAACAAAGGTCTTAGCCAGCCCATCGCGGTACAAACGATGCGGAGCAGTTACATTGATGTTGAGAAGGAAGAAGTCGATCAAGGCCAGCAAGGCCGCAATTCCCCACAGGATGGCAAGTCCCGTTACCTGATGTGAAGGAACCGCACCATTCACCGCCGGGGGAAAGCTCATTTCGCCGACCGCACAAAGCAGATAGAAAACCAGGATTGCCAGGAGGGGCAGAATGAACGCCGCCAACCAGAGGCACACAGCTACTACCAGCTTGCGAACGCGAGAATTCTTGAGGATCGGCAGGAAACGAATCATCGCGGGAGCGACGGACGCGACGGCCGCAACCACCGCAGCCGTGCCTTTTGAAAAGGACCACTCAGAGTGAACTCCATCGTGAAAGCAATCATATCCCGCTTTCAGGCCCCAGATCACTGCGATCAGGATGGTAATCGCCAGGCAAGTGCCCAAAACCCCGCCGGTCGTCTTTGTTGCCTTTCTGCCTTTCCGCAGCGCCCATCCATAGATAAGCAGCGCGAGAATGCTCACGGCGCCGCCCCCACCCAGGATTAACAACCATGGCGCATGAGAAAGAGGCTCGCGCAGGTTCACGGCAACAATCGCGGCGACCACTAGCACTAGAAATGGCGCCGCCCAGTTCAGCAACATTCCTGCGAGCGTGGCCGTGACCATGGACCAGCTTTCCTTCAACGTCCGTGCCACGAGGAATTTCGCATTCTGACGGAGATATCGGATTGGTTCAGGATCCGGCCCGCGCGGCCCAGCCACTTCGGCCTGAGCTGCTCCTTCGCCAAGTCTTCGGGTCAGAAAACTTCCCGTGTAGCCGCCGCCTGAAACCGTGGAAAGAAAATCCACTTCCTTGAGCAGAGTCTTCTCCGCCAGAACTTGAACTACACCAAGGCAAAACGTAGCGGAGCGAATTCCGCCTCCGGAGAGGGCTAGGCCTGTGGCGTTCGCGCCTGAAGTTCCGGAAGCGTTTTGATTCATCCTGCGAGCCGCCACCTCTTGAGCTTCGTGCTCATTAATCTTTGCGCAGTCATTTGTAGAAACAGACGATCCTGGGGCGATGCCAAAGGGCAGATCTTCGAAACATCGCTTCAATTCTTCCGCAGGCAGCGCCGGAGGCGTCAGCTTATCCCGCTCGGCGCGGCCGTAAGCCATCTCGTGCATTTTTGCCGCAAACTCGCGAAGCTTTGCCTGCAACTCTTTCAGCTCCGAGCGAAACTCGTCTGCGCCATCGCGCGATTTTAGCCGCCCTTCCTCGTAGGCCCGATGCCACTTGGCCGTGAACGGCCGCAGCGTCACGTTCAACATCTCTGTCGCAGTAGCCGCAAACTCCTGACATCCGGGATTCTTCTTTATCGCCTCGCGCGCTTGATCGAAAACCTTCCACAAGCTCTCCAAAGCAGTCGATTCCACTCCGTGCTGGTAAGGTAAAGGCTGAGTGGTAATCCGAGTCCGCAGTTCGGTGAGAAAAGCGTGTGCCGCCAGTTGATCGGGGGAAAGAGCTTTGGAGAGAGTCTGTTCGGTCATACCATAAGATTCTTTTACATTGCTTTGACAATTCTGGTCATCGTGGGGCGAGAAGCTTGTTTTGTCTGGTAAGTCCTCTCAAAACCTGACGCACCGCGAGGTTCATGTCGCGACTAGCGAGAAGCTCGCGCGTTTCAGGCCCACTCAGACCTGTCCCAAGAATCTGGGCCGGATTGCTCCTGGCGCGGAGGATCTCAGCCCATAGGAGATCGAATGCCTCTTTCGGTGAAGGGATCGTCCTGGGCCGGCGGAATTTTTTTATCGACTTCACGAGCTTGCCAAAGCCAGGGGTCATCTTCGCGTGCCAGGCCACAGTCAACTCTGGAGGACGCGCCGCGCGGGGTTTTGCCAAAATGGCCTGCGCCAGGATTTCGGTCGCGCCGCCGAACCCACCCAGGAGGTAGACTGGACGCTTAGCCTGGAGGGTCACCAATGCCTCCTCGAAAATGCCGGGCATAAAGCCGGCGTAACCCTCCGTCTTACCACCCAGGATAATACGCGCGATCACCGGTGGAATAGTTTCCACATAGGAAAGATCGGGCAAAGTGAACGAGCGCCGCTGCATCATTAACCGCCGCATAGCGCTTAGGGTAACTGCCGCATTGAACACAACTCGGGATGATTTCTTGTCCGCCTCGCGGTCGGGAACGATCTCTTTCGCGGTTAGTCCCGCGTCTTTCTGGGTGACCCTCAGGATTCGGCAACAGTTTATCCAATGTGCTTCGATGTTAGGGGTAATAGTAAGATAGTTAGGCCAGGCCGAATGATTGTAGAGCTTGCCGATGCCGCTAGGGGAATCGGCACTCTCAGGATTCACGTCTTCCTGTTCGCCTTTCACGAGCTCCAGAAGGTCGCAGGTGACGTTATCCTCGCTTTCCTTCCAGTGCCCACCGTACGCCAGACTGCCTTCCCGCCGCAAGACGGGTCGGGCCAGCCGGAGAAGGAGTTCGCGAATATGGTCCAGTCCGAGGCCCCGAGCGAGGAGGTCATCCCTTTGGTAGGAAACAGAGAAGCCGATGATGCCATCAACAATCTCCTGCGATCGATATTTGCTTGATGAGCTCCTGGCGGCGGGTGGGACATGATTGGAGGTCCCGGGCGTTACGCGCGCCGCCGCGAGGGGCTTGTGGCTACGGCGCGGGGAGACCTTTTTTGCTGCGCTCCGCTTTGTTTTCGTTTTGAAGCCTCCGGGGAAAATCCTGTTGATAGTTTGGTCGCGCGATTCCGCGCGAGCGGCACTCGGCCAGATTGCGGTTCACTAAACGGCCTTGGCAAGTCCATTTTTCCGGCCCGGCTTGGACGACCGTTTGGATTGAGATCGTGCTTCGAGGGGGTGGTAATGCTGCGGAAGGGACGCGAGCACCATCCGTCATGATCCCCGGACCGGCGGCTTATCCAGGCCGCCCTGCCGGGGGAATACCAGGGAGGGGACTCGAACCCCTAAGGATTGCTCCACCAGATCCTAAGTCTGGCGCGTCTGCCAATTTCGCCACCCTGGCTGCTTGGTATCGTGCCGAGCCGCGGAATTGTACCAGAGTCCATGCTAAAAGCCAACGCTGGCAGCGACCAAGAACTCGCCAGACTTACCGCCGGCCATAAACTAGGACCCGAGCGCCTCTCCGGTCAGGGGCGGCGCATGGGCGTCGCGCCATCTGCCCTGGGCGAGTGGAAAAGCGGGGAATGGAACCCTGCTCTTCGGTTCAAGCTCCCGGACGGATTACATGTAGTTCAGTGCGCCGCATCGCCAGCAGGTGAACCATGTCCAGTTGCTGTGGACGTAGTTGCCCGCGCCGTCGTGCCAGCACGTGTAGAGCAGCCGATGGCGGTGGCGACCGCCGGCTTCAGTGCTTTCGGCTTCGTCTTTTTCTGCGCCGGCGCCACCTTCCTCGCCCGGCTTCTTGCCTGCTTTCTCGTCAGCCATAACTGTCCTTTCCCCATTATCGTTGCCTGCTTCGCCACCGCATCACTCGGTGTGGCGGCGGACTTTCATTTTATGTCAATTCCTGTCCGGGGAAGCAAGCACAGGGTTGTTCGTTTCTGCCAGATGGCGAACATGATTCATGACGCGCAGATGCACGGCGCGGGTCATGTCCCGTGTCCAGAGATCGAAATACCAGAGGGGCCGAACGTGCAGCGTGTACCAGCTCGAGCCGATCAAGGTGGTGGTTCCATTTCCGTTATCGCGCAAGATGAACCGCCCCCGGTGCAAGGTGATGTGTCCGTAGGCTTCGGGGTGAATCGGTTGCTCCATAATGTCGAAGGTAAGTTTTTCGTTCGGAATAACCTCGGCCACCCGTTCCCTGATCACGATCCCGTCGCTGAACATGCATTGTCGATCCGCACCGACGAAGTTGCCTCCGTTGGTTGTCTGGGTCGGGTAAGGTAAGCCCAGGCGAAAAATCCAATAGTCGGGCCGATCGGGAATCTCCGGAAAGGCCAGCACGTGGGGCCAGACCTGGCCGGCTGTGGCGTGGATAAGAATCTCATCCGTGACCATCGCGTGTTCCGTCGAGTTGTAGAAAGCGTCGGCCAGGGTAAGGAGGACGAGGAGCGGGAAGATGCTCAGTTGGAGCTTGCTATAGTCCGGCCGAAACCAGATCTGGCCGAGCAGCAATCCTGTTAAGATGAGCAAGTAGAGCGCGGGGAAAACGATGACCAGGCAAACGACGCCTTCTCGAAGAACCACCGCGGCCGCACCCACACCAACAAGTGAGACCCAAAGCGCGTCGAGAAAGGTGATACCGAGGCTTCGATTGAGCCGCCGGTAGAACCAGGCCGCGATTAATCCCACCAGCAATGGCAGCAGGAAAAAGCTGGGCCACATAAACAAGCCCTGGTTGGGACCTTTGTAGATTTCGCTTAGCTTGGCTACGCCGAAACAGAGCACGCCTCCGGCAAGGTTCGCAGCAGCCATGCCGATGAGCAGAGTCCCCAGCCGCTTCCGCGGAGGAAGCAGCGGCATAAGTGACGACATTAGTTACGGCCCAAGATCGTAGACTTCGACCAGACCGATACCGGTGCCATTGTTCAGTCCCGCCAGCAGCGCGGTATAAAGGCCAGGCGGCAGCGCCGCCACTACACCAGATTCGAGATTGTTGGTGGGCGCCAGACCCGCAGCGGCGAGCTCGGCAGCTTGAGCCATGTTATCCCGCCAGTCGTTATTCGACAGGACAAGCGTTCCATTGCTGTCGCGAAGCTCCAGCGTTGGATCTGCCAACACAGAAGACAAACCGAACCCACCTAGGCTGGGACCGAGACCGCGCACTACGATTCTGTCAGAGCCGTTATCGTCGCTCAGGAAGAAGCCCGCAATGACGATGTTATTACCCATGCTGACAAAGGCGCGGGTGCTAAGATTGCCCAGCCTCGAGAGAGCAGCCTGATCGAGATCATAGACTTCAACCAAGGCCACACCCGAGGTGTTATTCTTTCCTTTAACCACGGCAGTATAGGCTCCGGGAGCAAGCGTCGCATCAATCGCCGACTCGAAGTCATTGTTGGGCGGGA
>JBEEHC010000017.1:0-5326 GCA_041167205.1 Verrucomicrobiota bacterium | reverse complement strand
GAGAAAATGAAAACGAACGCGGCCTGCAACCAGTGCCACGAGCAATTCGCGAAACCGGCGCAACTCGTCGCACACACCAAACATTCCGCCGAATCGACCGGCAGCCTTTGCTATAACTGCCACATGCCAAGGATCGCCTATGGCATCATGGCCGCGCACCGGACCCATGACATTACCAACCCGCGACCGGCAGACACTCTCCGCTTCGGCAAACCGAATGCCTGCAATCAGTGTCACATGGACTGGTCCGCAAATCGCGCCATGGCCGAGACGAAACGCCTCTGGCCCGACGCCTACAAAGGAAGCAACCCTGGCGACCAGCGTTTCGATGAACCAGAAGGAGAGCGCTCGCTTTTTGCCGGCGACGCAGTCATGCGAGCGCTCACCGCAGCCGCGATGACCCCAGCCACGGACGCGACTGCTCCGTTACTCCTGGAAGCAATGCAAGATAGGTATCCTATTGTGAGGTATTTCGCGGCTAACGCCCTCGCCGCCCAGCATCCCGCCCTGCCGAAGCCTGACTACCTCGCTCCGGCAAGCGCGCGTGAGGCGACGCTGCAAACCTGGTACCCGCTCTGGCCTGCGGAATTGCGGAACGCTGCGCGTGCGGCTCGGGAGAGGCTCGCCGCGCAACGGTCCGAGACCGATGTCGAGGTCGGCGAATAAGCTCGCCTCCCGGCGCTTCCGCAGTTTTCCTTCTACGCCGATGCCCTCTCCTTCTCATCCTGGCGCAGGCTTGATCCGGCAAGGCTGGATCTCCCTGGCGCTCTGGATCGCCTTCGGCGTTCTCCTCGAAGGTTTCAGCGGCTTCCGCTCTCCCGCGTATCTCGATGACGCGGTGCGCCGCGAGATGTTTCGGCTGGCCCACGCCCATGGCACGCTCTTGAACCTAGTCTTGATCGGCGCCGCCATCTGCGCCCGCCTTGATCTGATCCGACTTGGTCGCGGGACATCGCTAGGGCTATGCTCAGCGGCCATCTTGTTACCGGCAGGTTTCCTCTTCGGCGGTCTGTGGCATTTCAAGGATGAACCCGGACCCGGCATTCTGCTCGTGCCGGTGGGTGCGGTGGTCCTGCTCGCGACCGCGGTCTATATCAGTCTCACCTTACCGCGGCGGTGACTCGCGGCACTGACGTGCCGAACGTCCAACGTCCAACGTCCAACATCCAACGTTCAATTCAGAACAGAACCTACGAACGAACCGGCGGCGGATTGCGATCGGCGAACTGGACTTGGTGCCAATAGGGGTAGGCCGAGGGCAGTTCGCTGGCGGCGTCGAGCTTCGCTACCTGTTCGCGGGTGAGATTCCAGCCGACCGCGCCCAGGTTCTGCCGGAGCTGCTCTTCGTTGCGCGCACCGACAATGACGCTCGCCACGGTGGGGCGTTGCAGGAGCCAGTTCAACGCGATCTGCGGCACGGTCTTGCCCGTTTCCGCCGCCACCTCATCAATCGCATCGACCACTTTGAAGAGATATTCGTCATCCACTTTCGGACCGGCGTCGTTCGACACTTTCCCGCTCAGCCGGCTCTTCTTCGGAGGCGGCGCGCCACGGCGGAGCTTGCCGGTGAGTCGGCCCCAGCCGAGGGGGCTCCAGACGATCGCGCTCACTTTTTGATCGAGGCCCAGCGGCATGAGTTCCCATTCGTAATCGCGGCCAATGAGCGAGTAATAAGCCTGATGCGCCACGTGGCGTGCGAGCCCGTATTTCTCGGAGATGGCGAGCGACTTCATCAGATGCCAGCCCGAGAAATTCGAGCAGCCGATGTAGCGGATTTTTCCCGCGCGCACGAGATCGTCGAGCGTGTGCAGCGCCTCCTCGATCGGGGTGAGCGCATCGAAGGCGTGCAGTTGGAAGAGGTCGATGTGATCGGTGCCAAGCCGGCGGAGCGCTGCCTCGACCGCACTCGTCAAATGATAACGGGAAGAGCCGACGTCGTTCGGCCCTTCGCCCGACTGGAAGGTGGCCTTGGTTGAGATGAGGACGGCGTCGCGCCGGCCGTTGATGGCCTGCCCGAGGATTTCCTCCGCGAGGCCGTTCGAATAGACATCGGCGGAATCGAACATGTTGAGCCCGGCCTCGAGACAGATGTCCACGAGGCGGGTCGCTTCCGCGACGTCGGTGCTGCCCCAGGCGCGAAAAAGGTCGCCCTTGCCGCCGAAGGTGCCGGTGCCAAAGCTGAGCGCGGGGACCTTCAGGCCCGAGCCGCCGAGTTGTCTGTATTCCATGGGATGCCTTTCTTGAGTCAGCGGCCTGCCCATTCGACTACGCTCAGGGCGGGCTCAACGTCCAACGTCCAACCTCCGACGCTCAACGTCCAACTCAGAAAAAAATCGGCGAGAATCCGCCGAGAGACAAACCACCCGTCACGCCTCGCGCAGCGAGGCGGCTACAGTACTCAGCGCGTCAAACGAACGCGCTGGCGGTGCTGATCGAAGGTCACAGCAAATTGGCTGAGGATCTTTGCCCCGACATTTCCGACGTCGGAGAGGGCCGGGTAGGTAATGGTCGCATCCGGAAATTCGTGGCGGCCTAACCGCACCATTTCCTTGATCTGAACTTGCTTGATCTCCATCTCCCCGCTGGCGCTCCGAGCTCGGCCGACTACGACCGGTTCAGAGGCGTGCGTGAGCTTTTCGGCAAACGCGGTCGGAAGAACGAAGGCGCCAATGCTGTTTCCGGAGTCGAGGTGGGCCGTGATCTTCGTCTTGCCGACATTCAACTCGACTGACGGCACGCCATGTTCGCTCTTGTAGTCGAGAATTTCAGCCCCGTCCGCTTTCGGCAATTCCCCACGGCTGATACGAACCACCTTGGCCGGAAAATCCAGCGTGAACAAACAGTCCTTGAACAAAGCCAATCCAATGATGCCGTCGGCGGCGAGCGGACGCGGCGAGTTTTTGTAGTTCTTCACCGTCGCGGCCACATCGGCAAAGCGGAGACCGCCTACCTCCAAGGAATCGAGCTTCACCGTCTCCGCCTTTCCAGGGCTCCGGCCCGACGGGTCCCCATCGCGCATTTGACCGGTAGGCTTCAAGTCAAGCTTGTCCATCAGGGAGGAATCAAGGCGCGGTCCGCCCTCTGCACCGGTGTCGATGGCGAAAACGAACGGCCCCTTGCCGTTCACCATCAGCTCGATGGCAGGCATCCCGCCGTCGAGTCGCATGGGAATTTCGATGGGCAGCTTGGGCGGGGAGTCGGCGGAATGGGCTTGCTGCGTGTGCCCGGACACCCAGGTGACAATCGCAGCCATGACCACCAAAGGCCTCAAGAGTCGAAAGAATCGGTGGATCGCGTACTTCATCGTCGTCGAAAATGAGACGCCGCTGATCTTCGGTTTTGTCTATCACGAGAACTCCTTCTACAAAGGCTCTCAGGTAGGGACGTTTCTCCGAAACGTCCGACTATCTTCAAAGCACGCACGCTCGCAGCACAAAGTCCGACGCCTCGGAGCGGCGTCCCTACCTGGACAAACATGGGCCTCGTCAATGATGCGAGGTGTCCGATGCCGAATTGCTCGTTACTCTATGGCAGGTTGTAAATTTCGAGGAGACCGATTCCGGTGCCGCCATTCTTTCCAGCCAGGATGGCCGTGAACAGGCCAGGAGGAAGCGAGATGTCTATGCATGCTTCGGCCGGGTCGAGAGGGTGGAAGGAAATAGCCCCGCAATTGTCATTGGAAGCCATGAGGGCGCCGCTGCTGTCATGGAGTTCGAGTGTAGGGTCGGCTAATACCCCGCCAACACCACTCGATGCCAGCGACGGGCCGATTCCGAAAATTTCAATGTGACTATTGCCGCCTCCGCCAAGAACGAATCCGCCGATCGTGACGTTATCGCCTGTGCTGACAAAGGCACGTGTGCTGATATTAGCCAGTTGCGACGTAGCTGAACCCACGTCGTAAATTTCAACCAAGCCCACCCCCGAACCGTTATTCTTGCCGCTCAGGATCGCCGTGTAGGCTCCTGGGTTCAAGGTCGTACAAATTGCGGATTCCAGATCATTTAATTGCGGGAGGCCGATCGGGTCGCAAGGAATCTGTGTGTCCCGCCAGTTATCGTTGATGATGGTGGAAAATCCGGACGGGCCGTGCAGTTCAAGCACAGGGTCGGCCAATGGGTTGGGCACACCGAATTGCGCTAACGAAGGGCCAATGCCCCGCAGCAGCACCTGCTTCGGCGCGCTTCCTGTAATGATGAAACCACCGATGCCTACTCGGTCGCCGGTCTGCACCAGCAGACGCGTCGACATGTTTAACGCCCGGCCCTGACTGGGCGTGGGTGTAGGTGTTGGAGTTGCGCTCGGTGTCGCCGTTGGAGTTGGAGAAGGGAGAGGTGGAGTGGGGCTGGGCGGCGGAGGAGTAAGCGGCCCCGTCAGGCGGGCGAGGCAGCTGCGAGCGGTTCCGTTATACCGATTGAAGATTCCTCCGACGAGAAGCTTGCCATCTGCCTGAAGGGTCAGGGCCGAGACCTTCGTGGCGAATCCGTGGTAATAGGTCATGGGAGAGATTTCGAACGCGGTTCCAGTAACCAAACTCGAATCCACCGCCCCGCTATCTGTTAAGCGGACAAAGATACCAGAACCCGAGGATTTCGATCCGCCTGCATAGACCTTTCCATTTTGCAGCGCGAGGGCATACACGGTGTCTCCCGAGATAAAGGCCGGCGCGGAAAACGTGGTGTCGAGTGATCCGTTGCTATTGAGGCGAGTAACCCCCCGTCGCGAGACGCCATTGTAGGAGCTGTAGGAGCCTCCCGCGTAATATTTTCCGTCCGGGGCCTGGCGCAAGGCATAGACGGTGCCACTGTTGAAACCGGTGCCGCCGGCGTTAAAGCTTGAATCGATCGCGCCGGTCGTCGCATTGAGTCGTGCAATCCTGCGAGCATTCGTGCCATTATAGGTGGTGAAACTTCCGCCAATCACAATCTTACCGCTACTGTCCGGCGGGGTCAGCGACCACACGAAAATTGGCACGGCACCGCTGCCGGGATTAAAAGCAGGGTCAACCGCTCCGGTTGGGGTTAGTTTTACTATGCCTACGCGCGGTATCCCGTTGAAGGCGGAGAACTCTCCACCGACGTAAATGTTTCCCGCCGAATCCAGCGCGAGCGCGCGAATGTAATAATTGTCCGGCCCAGACCCCGGGTTGAAAGAGGGGTCGAGCGTTCCGTCGGAGTTGAGCCGGGCAATTCGCGGCATGGGCGCGCCGTTTACTTCCCCAAAAAATCCAGCGATCAGAATCTTCCCATCCGGTTGAATGAGCAGCGCGCGAGTTGACCTGTCGGTGTGCACGTCGAAAGACGAGTCAACTGTGCCATCCGGGTTT
>JBEEHC010000016.1:0-7640 GCA_041167205.1 Verrucomicrobiota bacterium | reverse complement strand
CCTGTTGAACGGCAAGCCACCGGATACGGCTCGTCACCGATCGTCAATTTTCGTCCGGGCGGTCCGCTGCAAAACGAACTCGATAACGAGCGTGACATTCCATTACCTGGCTTTGGTTGTTATCAGTGGGACGCACGACGGAAACAATCCAATCCGACCATTCCTGATCGATTTTCTGCGGGGAAGCGGGCACTGCTACTTTGAAGTAATGATAGCTTTCGTGCGCGTCCCAGGCAGGAATCTGGCGCTTCTTTGTTATGGAGTGCAGATTTTCCCACATCGGCACCGTGATGAATTCGTCTGTGCGGACCGCCTGGCTCCAGAGCGGCGACGCATTCGACGCATCATCCGGGTCTTCATCGACCCTGGCATCAAACCCTGTCGCTCGGAGCTGTTCGATAGTGCGACCGTTCGCCGGCACCCGCAGTTCGATTTGGAGGGCCAGCGGCTTTCCATCGATAGTAGGCACGTGTGGACGAACTGCGGTTGCATAAGTGAGGCCTCCTCCGAGCGCGATCAAACCGGCTATGGCAAGGAGCGCGATTCCCTGCCGGTAGGCGTAACCTGGAAATCCGCGCCGTCTTGTCGAAAAACTAAGCCCAAATCCCACGAGAAACCCGATGACGGCGGCAAGCGGCATCCAGACGAAGACCACACCGAAGTCGCTACTTCCTTCGAAGTGCGAAGCGTGATGTATCTCCATACCCCAGAGGGCCACTGGCAGGCAGAGTAAAGCTCCAGCGATCCCGTTAACAAGCGCTACCACCAGAGCTACCGTCCATCTCGATTCCGCCACAATTTACCGTTGCACGCCTTCCCACAATCCCGGCACCAAATCGGAGAGTATTTTAAGGCGGGCGTGATAATCTGCTTTTTCTGGGAGCTGATACGCGTTCGGGAAGAGAAATATAACGACCCGACTCATTGTATGGGAGAAACAACGTGGCCAGTCTGTGATTGTAGCCCTCTGCCCCACTACATGAAAGTCCACTCTCGACGCGGCTGAGGGCTTCATCTGGGGCGCGAGTTTTTAGCTGGGATCGGGCGAACGTTGGCAAGGGAAAGCGTCGAGGAAATAAGATGCAGCCGACAACAGCCCCGAAATGCTTCGACAGAGCGAGGCGGCTCCAGGAAGCGCTTAAGGCGCGACGGGATGCAGCGAATTGATGATCTTCGCGAATTCGGCGACGGTGATCGCGGTAGCGGAAAAGCCGTGGTATCGGCCAAGGACGGGATGAGCATGCGGATTCTTCGCTTTTTCAGACTTCATGTTGGAGTCGCTCGCCCAGTTCGCTTTGATCTCAACTTTCTGCCCGCTCTCCCCCTTCCCTTTCGGCGCGAAGATCAAATACATCGGACCGAAGAGTGACGGGATCGTCGTCTCCTTCGCGTCCTCGGTTTCCATGATGTTACGGTCGCCAATCCCTTCTCGCGCGGATTCGATTGTGAATGTCGCGCCGCCAGTCCGGTCCGCCCATCGGCCGGACTCGTCCCGTGGCGAGGTCGGACCGTTTCCGTATTCGATCGAGTAGAGCGGCAACCGATGATTCTTGTCCTCGTCGGGGCCGGGCTCGTCGTAGGTGATCTCGGCCCTTCTTAGTCGAAAGCCCTTCGGG
Organism: Verrucomicrobiota bacterium; assembly: GCA_041167205.1. Taxonomy (GTDB): domain Bacteria; phylum Verrucomicrobiota; class Verrucomicrobiia; order Chthoniobacterales; family UBA10450; genus AV80. The sequence goes on along the minus strand of JBEEHC010000016.1, from coordinate 6,024 downwards.
AGCCAGGAGGGAACGTAACAGATGATTTCGAGCTTTTTCAGATCATCCAGGGTCGCGGGCGGCTCGGCGCACGAGGTCGGCCGCGGTAAGAGCGAGAAGATGGAGAATAAGAGGATTGAGAAAGGGAAGCGTGGCACCGGTAGCGATCGCATCAGATGCGTGCGCGCCGCGCAAGCAATACGTCGGACTGTGTAGAGGTGCTTGTGCCAAGCACCTGTTCGGCGGTTAGGCGCTTGGCACAAGCGCCTCTACATCTCTCGGATCTTGGAGAAATCTTGTTGGCCGCGCGCTTAGCGCATTCAATCCCGGCGCACGCGCAAATAAGAAGGGAACCTCGGCAACCCTTTGGCAGTTAATCCCCGAAACCGATAGGTGATGACCGTCCCGACCGGTGGCGGCGATTCTCGATCGGCGTCGGTCAAGCCGCTTCCGATCGAGAATTCCCTGCCGTCGTCCGCCCGGACGCGGAGCGCTCCAAGCTGGCCCGCGAATTTTCCCTTCCCCGGTTCGTAAGCGATGATGGTCGCTTCCGCATCGTCGTAAGGCTTGACCTTGAGTAAGGTGGGAGAGCGTCTTGCCTCGTAGGCCGACTCCGGCTGGCGCAACATCAATCCTTCACCGCCCTGCCGGACGACGCGATCGCGCTCGGCAAGGAGTTGGGCCACCCCCTGGCAGCGTTCTTGCGCCACGACTCTGACGAAGCGGTTTCCTTCCGATACGGTCGCGCGCAAGAATTGCATTCGCTGTTCAAAAGCGCCTTTCGCCTGCGGGGCATCGAACACCATATAGCGGACGCGTTTCCAGCGGTCGTCCGGCGTCTCCGAACGGACGATGCTCATGGTCTCTTCAAATTTCCCATGTCCAATCCATAACTCTCCGTCCAAGGCGATATCGCGCGGGAACTCCGCGAGAAAATAATCTGGCGCGTTAATAAGATTGCCTTTGCGGCTCCATAACTTTTGGCCGTCCCAATAGCCCCGCAGGCCGTCATATTTCTCACTCATCCACCAGCCGGTCGGATCGATGGACTTGTTCCAAACATTCGCGAGGAGCAGATGTGGCGTCTGGTTTTCCGTCGCCGGCGTGGCGGCAGCGGGGTCTTTCTCTTTTGCCGCGAGGCTGCCGGCCAGGAAGAAACCAGCCGCCAATCCGATAAGTGTTGCTTTGCATCCGGGGGGATTTTTCATGCCTAAGAGGCTCGGCAATTCCAATTCACGCTGTCAAGCCTACCCTCGCGGCGTCTCGCTCAGGTTCAAGTCGTTGAATTGTTCTGGAGTGTCCGCTCCTGTCGATTTTGTAGAAGAAGTTCGCGATAGCGCCATCGGTCAGGTCGCCGCGGCGACCGCTCCCCAGATAACAGAACGCCTCGACATAGCGAGGCGGCTACAGAATTACGGCTTCGAATAAATTTCTGCTCCGCGGTGCTGGAATTCTGCAGCTTTGCCATTCACTTTCCACTACTACTGAAAGACCCCGGCCATCTTCCGCACGATCTCATCACGTTCCGACTGGAGATCACGCAGAGACTTTTCTATTCCAGGCATGACTGGTCCCGTGGTCGGTTTTGACGCGGAAGTATTGGCGGGCAAATAGCTGTGCCAGGCTTTATCGAATTCAAGCGAAGTAGCGGTCAAGTTCTTGACGTACTTATCAGCTTGAGCTTGGAGTTCTTCGAACTCTTTCTCAGAAACAAGTTTGAGAACTCGCGCCCGATAAGAAACACTCCAAGTCCATGACCAGGCGATGCTGTCGAAATCGCCGTGGATTGAATAAATCCTGGTGCGCAATTCTTCGCGTCGCTTTTGATAATCTTCCGGCGATGCGCTCAACGAATCCTTCTCAAAAGTCTCAAACGCCGTCTTAATTTTGTGGAGATGCGTGTTCACCGAGTTTGACGCATTCATCACTTCAAGCGCTTGATCGATTCGCGCCTTAGCCCGCGCGGCTTCGATATTGGATCTTCCCACAATCCCCGGAATCACCCAGGACGCCACCAACGTGCTAAACAGCGTAATGAAGAGAGGGTGTTTGAAGAACCGGGAGATCTTCTCCGTCGCCGTGGCACTGAGGGGTTTCATATGGTGCGCCACACGAGACGCACGATTTTTTTTCCGAGGTTTTGGGGTTGTTTGCAAGACCCAAAGTCAGCTGGGGCCTTACCCTCTTGCGCAAGCTTTCGGACCCATTCGCCGCATTCCCTCAAAGTACGGGCTCGACCCGTGACAAGCCAGAAGGCAAGGCCGGGCCTTCAAAGTCATCCTGGTTTTCTCTCAGCGGTGACCAAGTCTCTGACATCATACCTTCAAGCATGCAGCCGTAGCTCGAAACAATCCGGCGGTCTCATCCAGCTTGCGTAACCGAAGTTCACGCTCTGATTCCGGGAGCTGTCCCAGCTCGCCATGAAGTTGTTCAATCTCATGCACCGCCTCTAATTCCTTGGCAAAGGTCTCTGCTTTTTGCGCACCGATAATCCCACCCAGGACTGCTGGCATCTCTTGTGAAAAGACGAGCAGTTCTTGACAAGATCCAGCGGGATAATGCCCTTCGCGCAATTGCGCGGCGGTCAGTTCGATCGCTTGTGCGATCGCGGACAGAAAGTCGGCCGCCCGCGCGCGTTGAGCGATGCCGGCCTGTTGAAGATCCTTGCGCAGGCCGAAGATTCCTTGCGCTAACTTCAGGAGTAATTCAGTCATTGCGCGGTCATTCCCAAGGGCGGACCTCGATGCGAAGGGTACCGGTAAGGCCAGGCTTGGTCTCCTGTGTGATCGGGATATTGAAAGTCAGCCCCCGCTCCTCGTTTTCCAACGGATGTGTTACAGCGTCAATGTTTGGCTCGCTCGGGCTGTCCTTATGGAATCCATATCTTATCTTCCACGGACCCTCCGGAGTTGCGCGCTCCGCTTCGATCACGATCAACTCGCGGTAGATGAAACCGCCTTCATAATGTTTCTTCAGGAACAGGATGCCATCGACTTCGTAGTCGGGGACCATAACGCGAAGATCGAATGCGAAGCTGACTGGACGCATATCCACGCCATCAGCAGTCGGGGCCTGATCCGGCGCAACGCTTTTTGTCGGGTCCAGGAAGACGGAAAAAAGATGCGGACTCTTCGATCGATCCGGCGGACGCGCTTCTCCGGGTTTGCCGGGAAAGAGTTCGTCGTACGTTCTGAAGATCGCCGAATTTTCGCGCTGGGTCCGGCGATGCATTTGCCATTGGCAGCCGCGGACGCTGACGACGATCTCGAACTGGTAAGACGCCTTCACAACTTTGCCTGCGTTAAATGCCTCCTGGACGACAGGAGGGAGCGTGATGTCATCGATGTCCAGAATCCCGTCGACCCGTATATCGCCGAAAAGGAAACGGGTGAGGTTTTGATAACCCTCCTCTGAATTCACAATGCCGTAGTGACCGGAATGACTGCGATGCACGAAAGCTCTGGGCGACGCGACGTCCCGACAGTCCGGCCCTGATGGGCCATGAGTCGTGGCGTCGTCGATCCGCACCAGACCGTCGCTGGCATCGCCCGCAGCCCAGGCGGAGAGCCCTCCGAGGACGCGGTAATCGGAGGGATTGGTGCCGACAAGATTGAAAATGCGCTCCGGCGGAAAAGTGTGCACAACTGAAACGTCCTTGCTCTTTTTCGGCAAATCGAGATAGCCGGCGATCTTGTCTCGATTGAAATTGTTCACGTCGCCAAAGGTCACCCACCCGGGAACATTGCGGACGATCCGGAGATCGATGCCATTGTGCGGCGTCGCGTAAGTGAAGAATTTGTCGACGCATTTCCGGGTTTCGTCGCTTCCCAGTGGATTGCCCTTGTTGTCTTTGCCCTGCAAAAAGGCACGGCAAACGAGACCACCCATGGAATGGGCCACCAGATAGCACCGAAACTCATCGGGCGTGACCTCGTTCTTCGGATTTTCGCAGATCTTATCTCGCAGGCGCAGAATCAGCTCGTTGAGGCCTTTGCCGAAATGTTGAATCGGCGGTGTGTCGCCGGCGCCGAATGCCTCGGAAGCTTCATCGTAGTAGCGATAAATGATGATACATCGGTAATCGAGAAGGCGATCCGACTTCTCAAGCATGAGCAGGTCCTCTCCCGCCACGAAAACGTCATCATACTTGTGATCGCTCATCAAGCGCACGAGTGGCGACTCGAAGTAAAAACGCTTGAGCTCGCCGCTCCAGACCATGCGCGCCTTGGTCGAGCCGACATTGAATCCCATATAGGGATCGGCTACGGTTTCTTCAATTTCACCCTGGGTCGCGGCAAAACCGCGGACGTAGATTATTGGATGGAAGGGATGGTGTTTATTCATAGGGGATAGGGGTTAACCTAGCGGATCTTTCCGCAGGCTAGAACGCGCATGTTGCAAGGAACAAGCTTTCCTGTCGAGAGGAATTAGCCGCGGTTGGCGCGCGCGTGCCGAACACCGCCGAGTTACGCCTTGGAGTAAATCTCCGCGCCTGCTTCTGTGAACTCCCGGGATTTTTGTTCCAGTCCGGCGTGCAATGCCTGGTCCTCGGATAGCTCTTGCTCGGCTGCGTACTTGCGCACATCCTCCGTAATCTTCATTGAGCAGAAGTGAGGACCACACATCGAGCAGAAGTGCGCTGTCTTCGCTCCTTCCTGCGGGAGAGTCTCATCGTGGAACTCGCGCGCGGTCTCGGGGTCGAGTGAGAGATTGAACTGATCCTCCCAGCGGAACTCAAACCTGGCTTTGGAAATGGCGTTGTCGCGGTACTGGGCGCCGGGATGGCCTTTGGCTAAGTCGGCGGCGTGGGCGGCGATCTTGTAGGCAATGACGCCGTTTTTGACGTCTTTCTTGTTCGGCAACCCGAGATGTTCTTTCGGGGTGACGTAGCAAAGCATGGCACAGCCATACCAGCCGATCATGGCCGCGCCGATCGCGCTGGTGATGTGATCGTAGCCGGGCGCGATGTCGGTGGTGAGCGGGCCGAGGGTGTAGAACGGGGCTTCGCCGCACCACTCGAGCTGTTTCTCCATGTTCTCCCGAATCATGTGCATGGGGACGTGGCCCGGGCCTTCGTTCATTACCTGGACGTGATGTTTCCAGGCGCGCTGGGTCAGCTCGCCTTGCGTGTAAAGCTCGGCGAACTGCGCTTCGTCGTTCGCGTCGGCGATGGAGCCGGGCCGCAAACCGTCGCCGATGGAAAAGCTGACGTCGTAGGCGGCCATGATCTCGCAGATCTCGTCCCAATGGGTGTAGAGAAAACTTTCCTGATGATGCGACAAACACCATTTGGCCATGATCGAGCCGCCGCGCGAAACGATGCCGGTGGCGCGCTTCGCTGTCATCGGGATGTAGCGCAAAAGCACACCGGCATGGACCGTAAAATAGTCCACACCTTGCTCTGCTTGTTCGATTAACGTGTCACGGTAAATTTCCCAGGTCAGTTCTTCAGCGCGTCCCCCAACCTTTTCGAGCGCCTGATAAATCGGGACGGTGCCGATGGGCACCGGCGAGTTGCGAATGATCCATTCGCGCGTGGCGTGGATGTTCTTGCCGGTGGAAAGATCCATCACGGTGTCGGCACCCCACTTGGTCGCCCAACGCATCTTCTCGACTTCTTCCTCGATCGACGACGCGACGGCGGAATTGCCGATATTGGCGTTGATCTTGACCAGGAAATTGCGGCCGATGATCATCGGCTCGAGCTCGGGATGGTTGATGTTGGCGGGGATGATGGCGCGGCCGCGGGCGACTTCGCTGCGGACGAATTCGGGGGTGATTTCTTTCGGGATGGCGGCGCCGAAGGATTCGCCGGGGTGTTGATGGTGGAGGCTGGTGGGGGGCTGTTTGGTGGGGTCGATGGCGCCGGACTTTGCGATGGCGCGGCCCATGTTTTCGCGGATGGCGATGAATTCCATCTCCGGCGTGATGATTCCCTGGCGCGCATACCAAAGTTGGCTCACCGGATGGCCGTCGCTGGCACGGAGCGGCTTGCGCTTTGTTCCAGTGAAATGTTCGAGGCGGTTGCGGCGTTCGGCGCTGCTC
>JBEEHC010000015.1:0-3907 GCA_041167205.1 Verrucomicrobiota bacterium | reverse complement strand
GCTTCCATCGGCTTGCCGGGCTTCGCTAACTTCACCGGCGAAGTGATGGTGCTCTTCGGGACCTTCCGCAACGGCGCCAATCCCGACCAGTTTACCGTTTATCAAATCGCCACCGTCCTCGCGCTGTGGGGCGTCGTGATCTCCGCGGTCTACATGCTTCGCGCTTATCGGAGCGTTTTCATGGGCGCCCTCCGTGAATCCTGGAGTGGCATGACCGATCTCCACCGGAGCCTGCGCGTCCCGATCGGAATTCTGATCGCGATGTCGCTCTGGTTTGGCTTCTTCCCGCAATCTTTTGTCCGGATCGTGTCGCCCACCTTCAAGAGTTATTTCACCCCGAAGTGATGACGATCGGCGCCCCTACTCTCGAAATTGAGGTGCTCGTCCTGGGCCTGTTTGTGCTCATGATCGAAGCGTTCTTCGAGCGGATCGACAAACGCACTCTGGCTTACACCGCAATCTTCGGTCTTGCCGCCGTCCTCGCCGCGAGTTTCTTTCTCACACCCGCGCCCACGGACGTTGCGACGACTGGCTTCTGGAATTTCTACACCGCCGATCCGCTCGCGATCTTTTTCAAACGCTTCGCCCTCGTCACGACCATCCTCGTCCTTGTCATGATGATCGACTACGCCCCCATCGTGCGGGAGTCGATCCATGGCACGACCCACCAATCCGGGCTCGGCGAATTTTTCGCCCTGCCGATCTTTACCTGCGTCGGGCTGATGTGGATGGCGTCCGCGATCGACTTCGTCATGATCTTCGTCTCGCTCGAGTTGGTGACGATGTCCTTTTACGTGCTGGTGAGCTTCACCCGGCGTAATCCCGCCACGCTGGAAGCCGGAGTAAAATATTTGATCCTGAGTGCGCTCTCGACCGGCTTCCTCGTCTACGGTATCACCTGGATTTTTGGCGTGACCGGAGAGACAAACCTCGTGCGCGTCACGGCCGCGCTGGCCAATCCCGCGATCGAAACCGGCCCCGCGCTTTTCGGCATGGTTCTGGTCCTGGTCGCGCTCGGATTTAAGATCGCGGCGGTGCCGTTCCAGATGTGGGTGCCAGATGTTTACCAGGGCGCTCCGACGCCGGTGACCGCGTTTCTTTCCGTAGGCTCAAAGGCGGCCGGATTTGTCGTTTTACTCCGTGTGCTGCAACCATTTTTCATGCTGCCGCAGATGGAGCGTTTGGTCACGATGATCGCATTGCTGACCCTGATTTACGGCAACCTCGCAGCGCTTCCGCAAAGCAATCTGAAGCGTCTGCTCGCCTATTCGAGCATCGCTCACGCCGGCTATCTGCTCATCGGCGTCGTCTCGCTCGCGGGAGAGGCAGTCTCTTTTTACCTCGTCGCCTACCTGCTCATGACGTTGCTGAGTTTCGCCGTTCTCATAGTTGTGGCCAAACAAACCGGGGAAAACATTGAAGACTTCAACGGTCTGGCCAAACGCTCGCCCTTCCTCGCCTTCGCCATGCTAATCGCGATGACGTCGCTGGCCGGCGTGCCGTTCACCGCGGGGTTTTTGGGCAAGTTCTTTATCTTCGATGCCGCACTGCGACATCACCAGACCGCGCTTGTGATAGTGGGTGTGATTACGGTGGCGTGCGGATTTTACTACTATCTGAAAGTCGTGCGCGCGATGTACTGGGAAGATCCCGTGAGCGACATCGCGGTTCCATTGAGCGGATTGTCGCGGGTGGCGATGGCGGTGATGATCGTTGGAATTATTTTTCTCGGCGTTTATCCCGAGCCAGTGCTGAAGGCATTGCGACCGCGTGACGGCGTCGCGCTAACTTCAGCTCGTTAGGCAGATGTAGAGGCGCTCGCCGCGGCGAGCGCGTCTACATCTAATCGCTCAGCTCGACGTTCCAGTAGGCCAGATCGACAAAGTGCCGCCAACTCTCGTGGTGTTGCGACGTGAAGGTCACGTGCACAAACGGCCGCCACTTCGGACGCTTCGGTTTGCGAATCAACGCCATGTGCACTTCATGCGGGAGCCGATTTCCCTTTCGCGTGTTACACGCGATACACGAGCAAACGACGTTTTCCCAAGTGGTCAGCCCGCCTTTATCGCGCGGTAAAACGTGATCGAGATTTAGCTCGGTCCGATCGAAAATATCCCCGCAATACTGGCAGGTATTCTTGTCCCGTTCGAAAACGTTATGCCGGGTGAACTTCACTTCCTTTTTCGGCAGCCGATCGAACAGCAGGAGCACGATCACCCGCGGCACCCGGATCTTCCACGAAATCGTCGTGACGACCTCGTGGTCCGGCGCGGTGACGGAAAAATCACGCCAACCGGCAAAGTCGTGCGTCAGGAAATTATTGGCCAGATCGGACGAGACCACCTGGGCGTGACCCTGGTAAAGGAGAGTAAACGCGCGACGCGCCGAACAGATGTTGACCGCCTGCCACAAGCGGTTCAGCACCAGCACCTGACTGTTTAGTAACGCATGCATTTCTCGTTCCCGCCTCCCCACAGAGCGAAGCAAGATTCCGTCCAAAGTCGCGCGACGTTATCACCCGGCATTTTTCCTGTCAACGAGCGCGCAGCCATCCAGGCGGAGACCCCTCGGGAAGGCGTCCCCTACCGGGAGAGCTTTCGGCCCTTCCCTTTCACAAAATCGCCTGGGGCTCGCTTCTGGTTGTTGGGCGTCGAACCCGCCGCATTGCCAAGGCCCAGCTCGTCCGACGAGAGGAATTCCTTAAACCTGTTCTTATCGATCGCCTTCATGAAAGCCTCGTGAGCCGTAACGACGCCGTGCTGGAGCAACGCGTCGATCGCGTCGTCCATGAATTGCATCCCCTGCCCTTTTCCGGCCACGATCACGTCCTGCAATTTCTGCATCGCGCCCCCTCGGATGATGGCCGAGACGGCTGGGTTCGCGATAAGGATTTCATTAACCGCCAGTCGACCCGAGCAGTCCGCTTTTTTCAGGAGCAGCTGCGCCAGCACCCCGCGCAGAGAATTCGCGAGCATCGTGCGCACCTGCGCCTGCTTGGTTGCGGGGAACGCATCGACCACGCGATCGATCGTCTTGCGCGCGTTGTTCGTGTGCAGCGTCCCGAAAACCAGCAGGCCCGTCTCCGCGGCCGTCAGCGCGAGCGAGATCGTTTCCAGATCGCGCATTTCGCCAACCAGCACGATGTCCGCATCCTGACGCAGCGCCGCCTTCAGCGCGTCGGGAAACGAGACAGCATCGACCGGCACCTCGCGTTGCGTAATGATGCTGCGCTTGTTCTGGTGCACGAATTCGATCGGTTCCTCGATCGTGACGATGTGCCGCGAAAAGTTCTCGTTTATGTAATCGATCAGCGCCGCGAGCGTGGTGGACTTGCCTGAGCCAGTCGGTCCGGTCACCAGGACCAGGCCGCCGCGCAGATGGCCGAACTCTTTGACCACCGCTGGAATTCCCAGCTGATCGAGGCTGGCGATTTTCGTCGGGATCAAACGAAAGACCGCGCCATAGCCGTTCGCTTGCTTCAGGAAGTTGCAGCGAAAACGCGACTCCTCATCCATCTCGTAGGCGAAATCGAGATCGCCTCGCTCTTCGAAGATTTCCCACCTCTGCTGACCGCACATTTCACCCAGCATCTTGGCGGCTTCGTCCCGGGTCACGGAGTGGTCGCGGATCGGCATCACATCGCCGTGCCGGCGCATCTTGGGTGGCTGACCTTCGCCGATGTGCAAATCGGACGCGCCCTCGGCGACGATGACTGCGAGAAGTTGATCGATTAAGGGCATTTTTTTAACCCCGAAGGCTTTCGGAGATGGCTCGGGTAACATTTTTGTCATTCCGAGCGCCGTCGAGCAATCTCATGTCGTCAGTTGCACGGCGAACACTGGCCTGGCCTGGCCTGCAGGGAGAGATGGAAAGCCCGGCCTCGCCGACTCCGTCGGCTGCGTTACGG
>JBEEHC010000014.1:0-43480 GCA_041167205.1 Verrucomicrobiota bacterium | reverse complement strand
GTTGTGTTTCCCGCCTGAAAGGCGAGGTCAATCGTTCCTTCCTCCGAAATAGAAAGAGCTGGAGGTGTTGCGCTACCCGATAAGGGAACCTCAACCTCGCGAATGATGGCATTGATCTGCCCTCCATCAAGGTCCGCCACCATCACCGGATATCCTGCCTTTTCGCGGGGAACCTCCAGGGTAAACGGTAGGCGAGCATTGATATGCAAGCTGACTGGCCTGACAATGCCCTGATGACTGGAAAAGCGTGTTTCGTTGCTTTCTTGATAATGGAGCACGAGCTGAAGCGACCCGTCCGGAGACTGGGCGGATAGTTTCTCAGCGGGGAAGCAGAAGATTGCAATCGCGCCAACGTAAGCAGCCGCGAGAAGTTGGTTTATTGTCATAGGATTGCTTTTCCAGGTTCTTGGGGATTTGATTTGGGGTTGGCAGGAGGGTGAGTGAGAGAGGGAACGCCAATCGTGGGGGAACGACGTTTTTCTGTCGAGGAGCAAATTCCTGCACCGTCGGTGGCTGATGATTGTCCGCCTACGGTTGTTGTCCGTACTTTGACGTGACAGGGTGTCTAACCGAATCCGCGCTGCCCACAGGGGCGGCTACAGAATCAAGGTGTAGCGACAAGCGCCTGAAAGCGGGGATCGCTTCGCAATGGGTCCCATTCCCAGCGAAGCTTCAGGTCGTTCACGGTCATGCTGTAATTCACACTGTCGACCGCGCCCGGAGTGCGGAGCAATCGCTCGATTAACGGGATGGCAAGATCGTTCTCGCCGGCGCGCGCATAGATAAGCGCGAGATAACAATTCATGATCGCGCCATCGTAGGCGTCCTTGGATTCCGGTTTCAAGTCGACCGCCCTCCGCCCTTCGCGAATGGCATCCGCTTTCCGGCCCATGAAGGCGTAACATAATCCCAGGTTCGCATGCCGCTCGGCGCTGCCGGGAGCTTCCCTGGCCGCATCCTCAAAGACCTTGCGAGCAGCCTCGAAGTTCTTGCCGGCGAGCACCAGGTCACCTCGCGCGACACTGGTGAAGCCGGCCAGCAGGCTTTTTGGGGTCGAGCCGCCATTGAGGTACGACACCTCGGTCAAAGGCGACCCTGCCAGAACTCGCTCGGCCCGATCGAAGTCACGTTCCAGCATCGCCCCGTCCCAATTGCAGGCGGTCACAATGCCATCGGGATCTTCGCCGGCGGGGACTTGCGCGAGCTCAGATCTCAACGCCGTCGCGTCGCCTTTCCACTCGAACTCGATGTAGCCCGACTGGATTTTTGCCACGAGCGAATCGGGCGCCATGGCGCGCAGGCGCTGAGCCGCGCGCGAAGCTTCCGGCCAGCGGCGCAGCGCGGTGTTTGTGAACACGATGTTACGGACGATGTTTGGGTTCTCCGGGTCGAGTCTTTGGATCTTTTCAAACGCCGCCAGACATTCTTCCCAGTGGCCCTGCCGCCGATGGATCGCAGCGACCAGCAGGCCGATATTCGCGTTGCTCGGGGATAACTGCTGCGCAATCGCGAACTGGGCCAGCGCGCCTTCGTAATTCTCGTCCATCCAATAGATGCACTGGCCGAGCGCAAAGTGGCCTTCCGCGAGATTGGGTTGCAGGCGCAGCGCCGTCTCCGCCTCATTCCGCGCTTTTGTTTTCCAGGAATCGAGCGGCTCGTGAAAATGGAAAATCTCCGCGCAGGTCGAGGCCAGGTGCGCATGGGCGAGCGCGAAGTTCGGGTCGAGAGCGATCGCCTGGCTATAAAGTTGCGCAGCGCGTTTGTAGTCCTGGAGCAACGTGTCGGGCCCTTGCTCGTAAGGCAGGGCGCGCAGATAAAGCACGAAGGCGTCCGCGTTTTGCGTCGGTTTTTGTTCAACGCGGATTTTTTCCTCCGGCGTAAGGGTGGCGCGCAACGCTTCGGCGATTTCCGTGGCCAGCTCCCCCTCGATTCCCACCGCGTCGGCGATCTTGCGGTCGTAACGCTCCGCCCAGATGTGGCGATCGGTGCTCGAGTCGATCAATTGCACATTCACGGCGATCCGGTCCCCCAGGCGCCGCACGCTGCCCTCGAGAATATTCGCTACGCCTAACGACTTGCCGATTTCCAGAATGTTCCGCTTGTCGGTGTTGCGGTATTTCATCACGCTGGTGCGGCTGATTACTTTCAGGTCCTTGATCTTGGCGAGGTTCGTCAGCAGATCGTCCTGAATACCATCGGCGAGAAGGGAGTTATCCTTCTCGGTGCTGAGGTTCTCAAACGGAAGCACGGCGATACTCTTCTCGCGGGCCGGGGCAAAGCGTTGCCAGGCCAGCACCACGATCACGACGAGCAGCGCGCCGATGATGAGGAAATCGAGTTTTCGGCCAGTGCCGCGTCGGATCGACTGTGATGGCGGCACCTCGTCGGTGCGCTTGAGCCCTTCGGGCGTCCACTCAAAGATCCAGGCCACGATCATGGCCACGGGAAAACCAAGCAGGAGCAGGATGACCACCAGGCGAACGGCCCAACTCGGGATGTCGAAGAAGGGAAAGACCTGGGTCGCGATCTGGATCAGGAGCCAGGCGACGACACCGTAAGCCGCGGCCGCGCGATAGACATTGCGCCGCTTGAGTTCGCTGAAAAAATTGCGTTCGTTCACGGCTGGCTCGCCGACTGAAACAGGTCGGAGATTGAGTTATTCAATGGGAACGCGCGGTCGTTGCCAATTCTAAAGCGGGCGTTGAGAGGACGGCCGGCACGGAGAGGCGGCGGTTAGGAGAGAAAGAATTTCTCCGCGCCTATCTGTAAACCGTCTTCGGCGCTGGCTCGGCCAGGAGCTTTTGGAAACGCGGATTTTTGCGCAACGGGTCCCACTGCCAGCGGTGGCGAAGATCGTTCTGGGTGATGCAGCAGTTGGTGTAATCGACCGGGCCGGGAGACGACAATAAGTGCTCGAGCAGCGGCAGAGCCGAATCTGCTTCACCAACGCGCGCGTAAATCATCGCGAGATATCCCGTCATCCACGGCCCAAAGACCGCGTCTTTCGAATCGGGCATGAGCTCGACTGCGCGATGGCCCTCGCGAATCGCTTCCTCCCCGCGATCCATAAAGGAGTAGACCAGACCAAGGTTCGCATGGCGCAGCGCGTTGCCCGGTGCTTCGCGCACCGCTGCCTCGAAGACGGTTAACGTCGCCTCGAAATTCGTCCGCGCGGCGGCCTGATCGCCACGCGCGAGCGCGACGCAACCGCGGTAGAAGCTTTTTGGAGTGGGCTGGCCGCCCGATTGAAACAGGTCGAGCGGGCATGATGCCAAGGCCTGATCAGCCGCCGTGTAATCGCGTTGGATCATCGCGAGGTCCCAGCGCGCCCTTGTCACGAGTCCCGACGGATCTATACCCGGTTGAATCTGAGCGAGCAGCTCCTTCAGCGCGGTAGTGCTTCCTTTGGACCAAAAATCGAGGTAGGCGCGGAGGACTTTGGCGTTGACGGAGTCTGGAGCGAGCGCGATCCACCGCTCCTGCCTTCGCGCCGCCTCCGGCCAATCGTGCAGGAAGCTGTAAGTATAGGCGAGCTCTTCGGCCACATTCGCATTCCCCGGATCGATCGTTTGGGTCTTCTTGAGCAGCTCTAGATTTTCATTCCATCGCCCCTGGCGCCTTCGAATCGCCGCCGCGAAGTAACCAATGTCGCTGTCGTTAGGCAGAGCTTTGGCTGCGGCCGTAAACTCCTCCAGCGCCTTTTCATAATTCGCCTCGGTCCAATAATAGTAGAGCCCGAGGGCCAGGCGTGCCTCCCCCAGATCCGGTCGGAGATGCAAAGCTTTTTCCGCCTCCGTTTTCATCCGCGCCTTTCGATCGTCGGTCGAATCGAACCAGTGATAAATCCGCGCGATCGTCGCGGAGAGCCGCGCGTGGGCCAGGGCAAACGCGGGATCATTTTGGATCGCTTCGCCGTAGAGCCGCTCCGCGATGCTGAAATCTTCGAATAGTCGATCCGGATTCGATTCGTAGGCGCGCGCTTTGAGGTAGAGCACGTAAGCGTCGGGGTTCTCCGTCGGCTTGGTTTCGACCCGCACTTTTTCCTCCGGACTTAGAGTCGCGCGCAACTCCGTGGCGATCTCCGCGGCGAGCTCGCCCTGAAGACCCAGCGAGTCCGCGAGCGGACGATCGTAGCGATTGGCCCAGATATGGCGGTCGTTGCGCGCATCGATCAATTGGACGCTGACCACGACGCGATTCTCCGCCGAACGCACGCTCCCCTCCAGGACGTTGACGACGCCAAGAGCCTGCGCGATCTCACGCAGATTATTTTTGCCCGCGCCGCGATAAGGCATGACAGACGTACGGCTGATGACCTTCAGCTCGTGAATTTTCGCGAGACTGGTCAAAATGTCGTCCTGAATTCCATCGGCGAAAAACGCGTTCTCTTTTCCATCGCTGAAGTTATCGAACGGCAGGACCGCGATGCTTTTCGGGGGCGCATCCAGGGTCGCGGCTCCTCCGCCGCGTTGGAATCGTTGATAGATTAGAAACGCAATCGCACAGAGCAGAACGCCGATAATCAGGGAATTGAGCTTCCGGCCCGTGGTGCGCTTGATCGATTGTTCCGGCGCCACATCTTCCGTCCGTTTGATCCCTTCCGGCGTGAGCTCGTAGGCCCAGGCGAGAATCAGCGCGATCGGAAATCCGAGCAGAAGGAGGATCACGACCAACCGGACGCACCAGTTTGGAATTTCAAAAACTGGAAATGTTTGGGTCGCGACCTGAATGAGGAGCCACGCGACAATGGCGTATGCGATCGCTACTCTGTAGACGTTCCGCCGCCGGAGCTCGGCGAAAAAGTTCCCGGGATTCATTCGCTATTGCCTGAATTAGTATCGCGCTTCCGAGGAGTGGCGAGTTAAAAGCGACGAGAGCAGGAGGTGGATCGCAGGCTCCGTCGTGCGATCCACCATGACACCTGCGCTCCAAATGCTATTTTGACCGATGGCGTTTGAGCTCGAATCCAACTACAAGCCGCGCGGCGATCAGAGCCAGGCGATCGCGAAGCTGTTGAAGTCGATCGAGGCCGGTAATCGGCATCAAACACTGCTCGGCGTGACCGGTTCGGGCAAGACCTTCACCATGGCCAATGTCATCCGTGAGCTCGATCGGCCCACGCTCGTTATTTCGCACAACAAAACGCTGGCGGCGCAGCTCTACTCGGAGTTCAAGCAGTTCTTCCCGCGGAACGCGGTCGAGTATTTCGTCAGCTACTTCGATTATTATCAGCCGGAAGCCTACATCCCGCGTTCCGACACCTACATCGAGAAGGATTCGTCGATTAACGAGGAGATCGAGCGGCTCCGGCTTTCCGCGACCAGCGCGCTCCTTTCCCGGCGGGACACGATCGTGGTCGCGAGCGTCTCCTGCATCTACGGCGTCACCTCGCCCGAGGATTATCTGCGGATGCTCCTGACCGTGAAACGCGGGCAGCAGATCAGCCGCGAAGCCGTGCTCGGCCGGTTGGTCGACATGCTTTACGAGCGCAACGACATGAATTTCTCGCGCGGTAAGTTCCGGGTGCGCGGCGATGTCGTGGAGGTTTATCCCGCGACGGCGGATGAAGAAGCGATCAGGCTCGAATTCTTCGGCGATGAGATCGACGCGATCACGCGATTCGATCCGCTTACCGGCCACGCGCACGAAACGCTGAGTCTCATCACGTTTTATCCGGCAAAACAATTCGTGACGCCGGCGGATAAGTTGAATCGGGCGCTTTCCTCGATTCGGAACGAGCTCGACCATCGCATCGTGGAGCTCGAATCGCAGAGCAGGCTGCTCGAGGCGCAGCGCTTGAAGATGCGGACCGAATACGATCTCGAGATGTTGCAGGAGATGGGATTCTGCAATGGGATCGAGAATTATTCGCGGCATCTTTCCGGCCGGATGCCGGGATCGAAGCCGTTCACGCTCCTCGATTTCTTTCCGAAGGACTTCCTGCTCGTGGTGGATGAGTCGCACGCGACGATCCCGCAGATCGGCGGGATGTATGAAGGCGACCGCTCGCGGAAGACCGTTCTGGTGGAATATGGCTTTCGGCTGCCGAGCGCGCTCGATAATCGGCCGCTGAACTTCAAGGAATTCATGGGGATGACGAACCAGGTCGCGTATGTGAGCGCGACGCCCGCGGAGTTCGAGATCAAGAACAGCGTGGTCGGAAACAAAGGATACTTCCCGCACAAGCGGGAGCGGATTGGGGAGGAGGAACTGGTGCCGTTTGTGGTGGCGGGGGAAGCAGCAGATGGGAAACGTCCAACGTCCAACGTCCAACGTCCAACGTCCAACGGGAGCGGGAAGGCTATCGTCAGCCGGACGGACCAGCCGCCGGAGGACTTTGATGTGCAGACGCCGGGGGCGCCGCTCGTGGTCGAGCAGATTATTCGGCCGACGGGGTTGCTCGATCCGAAAATCACCTTGAAGCCGCTCAAGAATCAGATCGACGAGACGATCGAGCTTTGCCGGCAGCGCGTCGAAAGCCGGGAGCGCGTTTTGGTGACGACGCTGACCAAGCGCACGGCGGAAGACTTGTCGGATTACTTGCGCGATGTCGGATTGAAGGTGCGGTATTTGCACAGCGACATCGACACGATCGAGCGGGTCGAGATCCTGCGCGGCTTACGCGCGGCCGATTTCGATATTCTCGTCGGCATCAATCTCCTCCGCGAAGGACTCGATCTCCCGGAAGTCTCGCTTGTCTGCATCCTCGATGCCGACAAGGAAGGGTTCCTTCGCAGCCAGACCTCCCTGATTCAGACCGCGGGGCGGGCGGCCCGGCATATCAACGGTGAGGTTGTTCTCTTTGCCGACACCGTCACGCAAAGCATGCAGGCGCTTATCTCGATCTCCGATTACCGACGCACCAAGCAGATGGAGTACAATGAGAAACACGGAATCACGCCGACGACGGTGAAGCGGGCGATTCAGGAAAGTTTGCACACCATTTTGCGCGGCCGCGAAATCGCCGCTTCGGTCATCCAGGAAGCGGGAGGAGATTTCAATCTCACCGAACTACTGCGCGAATTGGAAGACGAGATGCAAAGCGCCTCGGCGAATCTGGAATTCGAGCGCGCCGCGCTCTTGCGCGATCAGATCATGGAAGTGAAGAGCGGCACCGGCCTGACGAAGATCGAACCGAAGCGGAAGCCCGTGAAGTATTCGCGCGGCGGCGCGCAGCGGCGGCGCGGCTCGCGAGTGTGACCGCTGCCGCCGCCTTCTGATGGGAAGGCGGCATCGTCTCTCGCACGCTACTAGCTTCACTTTCGGTCATGCGGTTCGCCTCGAAGTCCTTTCTTGCCTCTTTCGTTGTTGCGATCTCGATCTTGCCGGCAGCTTTGGCCCAATCGTCAGCGACGACTACTGGCCTGAACGCTTTGCCTGAGGTGGAGTTTTCCCGGTTAAGCCAGCGCGATCCCAACCCGCTCGGCGAGAAGGCGCTCGGCCTCCACCCCGAACAGTGGAAACACGGTGAGACCGACCATTTCATTTACCATTTCGTCGACAGCTACGTCGTGACACCGATCTCGGTGGAAGCGGAGTTTCATTACCGCGTGGTTGCGAAGGAGCTCCAGCGCGAGCAGCCCCCGGGCGATACGAAGTCCCACATTTACGTGTTCGAGCGCCCGGCCGATTGGCAGCAGTTTCAAACGGCCGGCCGTTTGGAGAAGTGGTCGGGTGGGATTCACTCGCAGGGGAGCCTCTTTATCCTGCGCGGCCCCGGGCACAAATTCAGTGGCAATACTCTGGGGCACGAAATCGCGCATCTCATTCTCCACCGGTTTTATTCGGATGGGATTCCGTGTTGGTTGGATGAAGGATTCGCTCAGTATGTTTCCAAGGGCGCGCACGCCAGCTACAAGCGTGCTCGCGGTTACATTGCCAAACCGCACTCACAGGCGATCGCGATGCAAGACCTGATTCCGCTCACCGCGCTGGTCGCGATGACGCAGCCACCCTCCGATCACGTGGAAACTTTCTACGATGAATCCGAACGGCTGGTCCGTTTTCTTGCCTCCACGGACAAGCCGAACTTTCTCACGCTGCTGGATGCGCTCGCCCGGCATCAGCCGTTCGAAGCCGCGCTCCTTCGCGTCTACGCCGGGAAATTCACGAGTGTTTCGGCGCTCGAGGAAAAATTCCGCGACTACGCAGCGAAAGATTTCGGAACTTCTTTGCAAGATACCGGCGGCGGCTAGAATTGCCGGCACCGGTGCCGAAAGCAAAAGCGAAAACAGCCGAATCTGAATCGAATATCCACGCAATCGTCGGGTCGGACGAGAGCGAGGTGAAACGCAGCGCAGCTGAATTGGCAGCGCAATTGGCGCCCGCTGACGCTGGCGAATTCGGTGTCGAAGTCATCGATGCCTGCGCCGACAACGTCGACCAGGCGGTTTCGAGAATCCGGTCGGCGATTGAGGCTTTGCAAACGCTGCCATTCTTCGGCGGTGGAAAATTAGTCTGGCTGAAAAACGCAAACTGTCTGGGCGACAGTGTCATTGGGCGCTCCGCTTCTGTTCAATCCGCGCTCGAGGACCTCGCCGCCGTGCTCGAGGCCGGATTGGGTTCGGAAGTAACGCTGCTGATCAGCGCCACGGAAGTCGATAAACGCCGCTCCTTTTACAAGACGCTGGGCAAGCACGCCGAAGTCCAGGTCATCGATCGTCTCGACTCGTCCAGGGCGGGCTGGGAAGAGGAAGCGACGGAGATGGTCCGGCGGCGGGCAAAAGCGCGCGCGTTGCAATTCGAAGAGGAGGCGCTCGACCTTTTCGTGCTGCTGACCGGCGGCGATACACGGCAAATCGAAAACGAACTGGAAAAGATCGATCTTTATTTGGGCGGCGACCGGCAAGTAAGTGTCGAGCAGGTGCGCGAGCTCGTGCCGCTTTCCCGCGCGGGTGTCATCTTCGAGCTGGGAAACGCGCTCGCCGCCTGCGATCTCGAACGCGCCCTCACGCTGGTCAAGCGGTTGCTCGACCAGGGTGAAACTGCGATCGGCATTTTGCTCGTGGCCATCCTCCCGACCATCCGGAATTTACTGCTCGCGAAAGATCTAATGGAGCGGAACCGGATTCCACGTCCGCACGCTCCTTTCACCTTCATTTCCGCGCTGAATCGTTTGCCGGCTGAAGCGACGGAGCATTTGCCGCGGAAAAAAGATGGCTCGATCAACGGCTATGCGCTCGGCCTCGCCGCGCAGCAGGCGCATCGGTTCGAGACGGCGCAGCTCATTGCCGGTCTCGAAGCCTGCCTGGAAGCGAATGTGCGTCTGGTCAGCAGCCAGCTCGATCACGAATTGGTGCTAACCGAGATTGTGGTAAAGCTACTCGCTTGCGAGTGAATGGAGCTACGTCGCTTCGCCCATCTGCTGGCGAGCGATTGGGCCTACGAAAGGAATGTCCCAGCGCACGCCCGTAAACGCCTTCACCATCGCGATGATCATGATGACAAGAAGACCCAGATGGATCAGGGCGGAGGCGAAAATCCAAAGTGCGCCGAGAACACCTCCGATCACCGGAAGTGCCCAAAAGATATGTTGGATCACCCACGAGATGATATTGAACAGGAACCAGGCGCCGCCAAAGATAATCGATTGCATCGCGTAGAAACGGACGAACTGATCGTGCTTTTCCAGGATGTAAAAAATCAGACCTCCCACAAGCGGAATACAGGCGAGGGCGGCAGCGACGTTCGATGGCAACCCGGTGGTAGTCGGGTTTCCAGTCGGCGTCGGAGATGAACTCGGAGGGGGCGGCGGCGTAGGGTCGACCGGATCTGGCATGACAACACTTAGAGGAACGGTGGGGCCTCTTGTCAAGGCAACTCCGAGTCGCCGGTTTTCGCTTTCGGGCGGTGAAAGCAAACAATACGGTTGAGAGTCAAGGAGCAGCCTCCAAGACAACTCACCAAATTCATGACGCCCATCACCATTCAGGCAGGGTCTCACAGCTATGAAGCGCTGGTCGGTTCGCGGCTGCTCGAAAAAGCAGGGCCATTGCTCGCGCAGAAACTCAGCGGCCGGGATTGTGTGATCGTTTCCGACGCCAACGTTGCCGCGCTTTTCACGGAGCCGGTCCTGCGCAGCCTAACGAGTGCTGGTTTCCGGCCGACGCTGATCACCGTTCCCGCGGGAGAGAAATCGAAGTCGTTAGGCCAGGCCGAAGCGATTTGCCAGCGGATGAGCGAGGCGGGATTGGATCGCTCGTCGTTTCTCATCGCCCTGGGGGGCGGAATGGTGGGCGACCTGGGAGGATTTGCCGCGGCCATTTATCACCGCGGAATCCCCTATGTGCAGGTGCCGACGACTTTGCTGGCGCAAGTCGATAGCTCCATCGGGGGGAAAACCGCGGTAAATACGGCAGCTGGGAAAAATCTGATCGGTGCCTGGCATCATCCGGTGCTCGTGCTTGCGGATATTGACGCGCTCGGCGCATTGCCCCCGCGAGAATGGAAACAGGGATTCGCGGAGATCATCAAACACGCGATCATTCGCGACGCGGAAATGTTTGAAATGCTCCAGCACTTCGATCGTAAGGATCTCGCGGCGTTCATTCGGCGAAATATCGAAATCAAAGCCAGAATCGTAGCGGCCGACGAACGCGACACCAAAGGCGAAAGAGCCTTGCTCAACTTCGGCCATACCGTGGGTCACGCGATCGAGCGGGCGGGGGAGTACCGAGACTTTCTTCACGGTGAAGCGGTCAGCCTCGGGCTCGTAGCGGCATGCGAAATCTCAATTCGAAAGGCAGGCTTGGCCGAAAGCGAGCGAGAGCGAATTCTCAGCACGCTTCGAATGTTTGATTTGCCGACGCGGTTGCCGGCGGATTTCCCTCGTTCGAAGATTCTAGAAGCAGTTCGCTTCGACAAGAAATTCGAGCGCGGGGGGGTGCGCGTCGTTGTGACGCCGGCGATCGGCTCCGCGCGAGTGGCGACGGATGTGACGATGGAGGAGATCGCGGCCGCGCTGGGAAAACTTTAGCGTGGATCGAGCGCTCCGTCGCTCGATGTCAAAGTGGCGGGGCAGCCGCATATTGAAAGCATCGCGCGGCGGAGCGCGCGATACACCTACCTTCGCGCTCCGCGGTAGTATTCGACCAACCCCTCGACCACGCTGTCGGCGTACTCGCGATAAATGCTCCGACGTTCGACGCCGTTGACGGAACGTGTTCCTTCATAATCTCCGGCCTGGATGCGCGCGAAGACTTCGCTGTTGTTCATGACGTAGGGTTCGAAGTAGACGACCGGACATTGATAGAGCCGCGTCGCCACCAGATTGCGCGCGTAAACGTAACCGCTCGTGCCCACTCTGGCGACGTTGTCGGTCGTATACTGATACGGTGGAAGCTGCGTCCCTTTCGCCATCGCGGCCGCGACCGTGTCGGCGATCCTGATCTCTTCGTCATAGGCGCGGGTTAAGAGCCGGCCCAACATCTCGAAGCGCTCGTCATCAAATGCGAGCTCGGATTCCAGGTAGGATCCATTCACGAGAAGATGCAGATGATTCTTGTCGATGAAGGTCGGGTTGCGCTCATCACCCCACGCTTCCGCGTTGAAATGCAGGCAGAGAACGAGATCGGGATGCAGCCGGGAATTCACGAGCCGGGCCCGCTGGCGGATCTCGCTGGTCCGGTAAAAGAGGATCTCGCTTTGCCACCGCACGGTTTGCTCTCTGAGTGGGTCGTCCGGTCCATCGAAATCCTCGCGCGGACTTTCCGCACCGCTTGCCTTTAGAACTTCGCGGGCGGCTCCCTTGAAATCAGCCGGACGGAACGGCGTTACGGGTTCTGGCTTATCGCGGACGAACGAAACGCGCGCGCCCAAGGCTCGAAGTTTCGGTGCCAACATCTTCGCCACGCGCAGAGTCATCTCGCCTTCCTCTACCGGCGGCGCGTCGCCCACCTTAAACCAGCGCTCCTCCATCTTCGCCCACTCGCCACCGATATGGCCAGGATCGAGCGCGATCTTCAGTCCTGAAAGGATGCCCGCTCGTTTCCGGCGCGGCAGGGATTGCGCAGTGCGCCAGGCGCGGATTGCCGATCGGCGCCTGCGCTCGTCCATGGCAAAGCGAAGCGTGAACCACGTCTGCGCGTCCCGGTCCATCAGGATGCACACGAAATCTCGATCGACCCGCACGAATTCATCGCTGGTTCCATGAGTGGCATAGACGTCGCGCAACAGCCGCTCAAATTCATCATGGGTGATGGTTCTTTGATATTTCTCGAGCGTCTTCCACTTCGGTGGATCGGCCAAAGGATTGCTGAGATGATCTGCCGCGGTGGCGGAAGAGGTTCGGAGGCAGAGGAAGAGGCAGACGCAGAGGAAGACCCTTGGGTGAAAATGAAGAGAGATCACGGATTGGATTTCCGTCTGTTCAATACGATGCTCGCCGGATGCTGACGATTCTTTTTCTCGGTGACGTTGTAGGCGAGCCAGGCCGCAGCGCCGTGATCGCGCAGTTGCCGCGTCTGAAGGAATCGCTCGGCCTCGACTTCATCATCGTCAACGGCGAAAACGCAGCGGGCGGGCGGGGGATCACGCCGAAAATCACCATCGACCTTCTGCGCGCGGGAGTCTCGGTCATAACGACCGGCGACCACATCTGGGACCAAAAGGAGATCGTCGCCTTCATCGACACGGAGCCGCGCTTGTTACGCCCGGTAAATTATCCCGACGGCGCGCCCGGGTGCGGCTCGATCGTGCTCGAAACAGCGAAGGGGCCGGTCGGGGTGATCAACGTCCAGGCACGGACCTTCATGCAGCCAATTCTCGAAAATCCTTTTCAAGCGCTTGAGATCGCGGTCGAGAAAATGCGCTCACAGACGCCGGTGATTTTCGTCGATGCCCATGGCGAGACGACGAGTGAGAAAATCGCCATCGGACGTTTTCTCGATGGAAAAGTTTCCGCGGTCATCGGCACCCACACGCATGTTCAGACCGCTGACGAACAGATTTTCCCGGGAGGCACCGCCTTTCTCTGTGATGCGGGAATGTGCGGCCCGGCCAGTTCGATCCTTGGCCGCGCGATTGATCCGATCGTGAACCGCTTCATTTCGAACCTGCCCGCGCTTTTTCCGGTCGCGCAGGGCGACGTGCGCTTATGCGGCGTGGTGGTTTCAATCGACGAGACGACAGGCCGCGCCATTCAGATCGTGCGAGTGAACGAGCTGATTCCAGAGCGGTCGCCAGTCGAGCCGCCACAATCAGGCCTGTAGCCGCCGCCCTGTGGGCGGCAATTCTGCGTCGGTGTCCGGGGTCGCGCTTCGCACGGCGAAGCGACTACAGAAACGCCAACGGGTAGCTAGTCCCCCGCCGTTGCGGCACTCTTCTCCGCGACGCTCTCTTCCGCGTCATCCGCCGCCACGGAGAACCGTCGCTTTCGGCGGGCGGCCGGCAGCGGCGAAAGGGTCATCGTCACGTTGCGACCGGCGATCTTCGGTTCCATCTCGACTTGTGACATTCCAGCCAGATCGTCGCGCACTTTCTCCATCAACTGCATGCCGAATTCCTGATGGGCCATCTCGCGGCCGCGGAATTGCAGCTGCACGCGCACCTTGTTTCCTTTGTCGAGAAAGCCTTCGCCGTGCCGGATCTTCGTCAGGTAATCGTGATCGTCGATGTTTACCCGGAACTTGATCTCTTTCAGCTTCGTCCCGGACGGCTTCTTGTCCTTCTCCTGCTTGGAAATGTCGTAACGGAATTTTCCGAAATCGACGATTTTGCAAACCGGCGGGTTGGCGGTGGGCGCGACTTCGACCAAATCGAGGCCGAGGCTCTGAGCTTTGCGCAAGGCGTCAGACAGCTTCATGACGCCAAGTTGTTCGCTGTTGGATGCGAGGATGACCCGGACTTCTCGGGCGCGAATCCGACCGTTTACACGAATTTGTGGTTGCAGATTAAATCAAAGCTCCTGGCCGGCGAAACGGGAAGTGAACCGCGTCGCCGTATTTATTTTGCCGCATCTTTCCGGGCGTCATTGCTGACGAACGAACACCTCTGCCTCACCACGGTTGCGGATACCGCGATAACGGACCTGCGCTTTTCGCAAGCCGACTGGAAGATGTAGGCAACATTCCTCCGGTGGCAAGGTTATTCTATCATTCCTCCTCCTCCTCGTGCTCGTGATCGACAGAAAAAACAGAATCGGTCACGAGCAGGATTATGATGCAGGCGGGGTGCCGAAATGCGCGGCGTGCGATTCATAGGCCGCGAGGTCTTCCAGCATCGCGTCGATAGTTGCCGCGAGCGGCGGCAGGATCGCAATACCAGAGAAAATCGCGCGATCGCCGATCTCGCTCTCGATTACGAAAGTCGGTCGCTGAGTAACCTGCAAGGCGTGAAATTCTGCCGTGCTGGCGCGCGCCCGCGCTTCGACCTCAGAGGATCGCGCGCGTTCCAGCAACTTTGTTTGGTCGAGGTCCCCTGCCTGCGCCCCCACTGCCGCCGCTACCTCCCACTTGCCGACCTGCTGTCCCTCGCGCAAGGCGGCGCGCGCAATCGCTGTCCAGACCCGGTCATCCGCCACACCGAAGTCCCGCGCCGCCTCGGCCACGAGATTCGGCGCAAGATATTCAGTCAGTCCTGGCTCAAACCATCCCGCGTTGAGCATGAAAGGAGACCGCATCATGGTTCCACTGCGGCGGTAAAACCATTCCGACTGCTCGCGTGTCGCCGGCAGGCCATTCGAATCCATCAGGGCGATCTTCCAGGCAAAATCAACCTGGCCCGCGTAGCGCCTTTGCAATTCCGACCAGGCCGGCAGGGCCCAGGAGCACCAGGATGAAATCACCTCGAGATATAGAGTTACTTTCAGACGCATCACTGTGGTTCTTTCGCCGTTGGTTAAAGTTCTTGTTTTGAGATTTTGAACGTCCAACGTCCAACCTTCAACGTCCAACTCCGAAAGGCCGGGTGTTCGACCGCAAAGCGAACGAGATGATCGACCTCAATCACATCCTGCTCTTCATCGCCTGCGCGTCGCCGCTTGTCCTGCTCGCCCAATCCTGGAGGCGCGGCGGATTGAATCGCGGCTGGCGCATCGTGTCTTTCGTGGTGCTGCTGATCACGGGAATCTCGTGGATCGGGAAGCCGGATATCGCGGGATTTGTCGGCGGCGGCGCCTGGGTTGTCCTGCTGCTCGTGCCCTCGATCGGATTACGAAAGGCAGCCGAGCTTGTCGCGCAACAACGCTACGCTTCTGCCTGGCGGCTAACCCGCGCGCTTCGCTTCCTGCACCCCGCTGATGACTTGCTCGAGCAATCCGGTCTGCTCCAAGCGCTTGAGTTTGCGCAGCGAGGGGACTCCGCTTCCGCGCTCGCGCTCCTCGGGTCATTGCGAAACCACCACACGAACGTCGGAAGGCAGGCGATCGCCCAGTCTTTTCGAATCCGGGGCGATTGGAGTGGTATGCTCCGATGGCTTCGCGGCGAACTGCCTCCCGAAACCAGGCAGACCGATTTTGCCCTGCAGCCACTTTACCTGCGCGCTCTCGGCGAGACCGGCGAGTGGGAGGAACTTCTTCTTGAATTCACAACGAACGTGAAAGGCATGAGCTCGGCGCCACAACATATCTGGCTTTACGATGTCAGTTTGTTGCCGGTTCTCGCCTTTGGCGGCCGCCTTCGAGCGCTCTCGAATCATCTCGAAACCAAACTGCGCAAACTTTCGCGGGACACGAAAGAGTTTTGGATCGGGACCGGCGAACTCGCGGCGGGAGAAACAAAAGCCGGTCGCGCTCGTCTGGAAACGCTGCGCGCCACCACGGGCGACGCTTTGATCCGAGCCGAAGTCGCGCTTCGTCTTGAGCGCGTAAACGAAATCGCGCAGGCGCCGCTTTCGCCGGCCACTGCCGGGCTGCTTCGGCGCATCGAGCAGAGCGATCGTCCATCGGCGCGGGTCTTCGCCTCAGAAACGGCGCGGCCGACGACGGTCGTCTTGGTTCTAATCGCGCTTAATATTGCGATGTTCGTCGCCGAGTGTGCGCTGGGCGGCGCGACCAACCCGTTCACTTTGCACCGGTTGGGCGCACTCGAGTTCTTCGCCGTGCGGTTCGAAGGGGAGCATTGGCGTCTTCTCACTTCGCTCTTTCTGCATTACGGCCCGCTTCATCTTCTCTTCAATCTGTATGCGCTCTTCATTATCGGGCCGGGCTTGGAGGACGCGATCGGCTCAATCCGCTTTGGGATTTGTTATCTCCTCTCCGGATTGGGCTCCGGCATCGGTGTCCTGCTCTTGCGCATGCTTGGCCTGAACAGCGCCGAACAGCTCGTCGGTGCTTCTGGTTGCGTAATGGGTCTGGTGGGGGTCTGGGCGGGTTTGCTCTTGCGTCATCGGCACGCGCCGATGGCCGGGCGGCGCTTGAAAAACATTCTCGTCATCGTCGCAATCCAGACAGCGTTCGATCTTTCCACGCCGCAGATCAGCATGGCCGCGCACTTGAGTGGGCTGGTGACCGGAGTGGCGCTGGGCTTGATTCTCGCGCCGCGAGCGCTTCGCGCGTGAGGCTAACGCTACAGGATGGAACGCTTGATGCTAAAGTTTTTCCTGCCAGATTCACCGCTTCGTTTCTATTAAGGCCGCACACGCTCCATGCCGACCTACCACACCTATAATGTGATCCCCACCCTCCCGGCGGCCCTCGAGCCGCTGCGCGAGATGGTTTTCAATTTGTGGTGGACCTGGGAACCCTCGGCCCGTCGTCTTTTCCGTCATCTCGATCCGGAGCTCTGGAATCGCACGAACCATAATCCCGTGCGGATGCTCCAACTTTCCCGGCAGGCCCGGCTGGTGGAAGTCGCGCAGGACAAAAATTTTCTGCGCGAGCTCAAGGAAGTGCACGACGCCTTTCGCCATTATCTCGCGCGGAAAGACACGTACGGAAAAACCGGCAAGGGGAGCGCGATCGAAAAGCCGGTCGCTTATTTTTCCGCGGAGTTCGGCTTCCACGAATCGATCCCGAATTACTCAGGCGGCCTCGGCATTTTGGCCGGGGACCATTGCAAATCAGCCAGCGATCTCGACCTGAACTTCGTTGCGATCGGATTGCTCTATCGGCACGGCTACTTCAAACAGCAGATCGATAAGGATGGCATCCAGCACGCCGTCAGCCTCAACCAGAATTTCCATCACCTGCCGATCAAGGAAGTGCGCAGCGGCGACAGTAATCTGCTCATCTCCGTCCGTCTCCTGGACCGGGAAGTGTGGGCGAAAATCTGGGAGCTGCAGGTGGGGCGCGTCAGCCTTTACCTGCTCGATACCGATATCGCCGAGAACAAATTGGAGGATCGTCGCATCACCGCGGAACTCTACGGCGGCGATCTCGAAATGCGCATTCGCCAGGAGATCGTCCTCGGCATCGGCGGCGTAAAAGCGCTCACCGCGCTCGGGATCGAAGCGGAGGTTTTCCACATGAACGAAGGCCACTCGGCCTTCCTCGCCCTCGAGCGCATTCGACTGAACGTGGCGGAGAAAAAGCTCGATTTTTATTCCGCCTTGCAAGTGGTCGCGTCCGCCAATGTTTTCACGACCCACACGCCGGTGCCCGCGGGCAACGACGCTTTTCCGCGGGAGATGATGAAAAGATATTTCGGCGAATTTGCCGGGCAGTTGCAAATTCCGTTCGACGAATTTTTCCGCCTGGGTCAGACGAGTGTGAATCCGTTGGACGCGTTCAGCATGACTGTTCTGGCTTTGCGGGTTAGCCGGCACTCGAACGGTGTCAGTAAATTGCACGGCGACGTGAGCCGGTCGCTTTGGAAAGATGTGTGGGCGGGGGTGCCGGGACACGAAGTGCCGATCACCAGCATCACGAACGGCGTGCACACCAAGACGTGGATGGCGCCTGAGTTCTCCGCTCTCTATCAAAAGTATTTGGGAGATTGGGAAGATCACCTGACCGATCCCGATTTCTGGCGGCGCGTGACCGATATTCCCGACGCCCAGCTTTGGGAGACGCACCAGAAATTGAAACTGCGTCTGGTCGAGTTTGTCCGGGAGCGCGTCCGAATGGCGCGCGAGCGGGCGGGCGAATCGCCGGAATCCATTCGCAGCGTCAATCGCATTCTCGATCCGGAAATTTTGACGATTGGTTTCGCGCGCCGCTTCGCCACCTACAAACGCGGCGCGTTGTTGTTCAGCGATCAGGAGCGGTTGAAGCGTCTACTCAATGACGACACGCGGCCGGTTCAATTCATCTTTGCCGGGAAATCCCATCCGCAAGACGAAGGCGGCAAAGCGCTCATCCAGCAGGTTTACAAATTCAGCCGTGAACGCGGTTTCGAGAACCGCATGGTCTTCGTGGAAGATTACGACACCTATATTGCGCGCCGGCTCGTTCAAGGCGTCGATCTTTGGTTGAACAATCCGCTTCGCCCGCTCGAAGCGAGCGGCACGAGCGGAATGAAACTGCCGCCGAACGGCGGACTAAATTTGAGCGTTCTGGATGGCTGGTGGTGCGAGAGCTACAACGGGAACAACGGCTGGGCGATCGGCGCTGAAATCAAGGGTGGCACGGTCGACTTCCAAAGCGAGGTGGATGCGGGCAGCCTCTACCAGCTTCTCGAGAACCAGATCATTCCTCTTTATTACGCCAAGCCGGACGGAAAATTACCGCTCGCCTGGCTCCAGTTGATGCGCGAATCCATCCGCAGCGTTACCCCGGTTTTTAACACGC
This sequence comes from Verrucomicrobiota bacterium, assembly GCA_041167205.1. GTDB lineage: Bacteria > Verrucomicrobiota > Verrucomicrobiia > Chthoniobacterales > UBA10450 > AV80. The sequence continues at coordinate 24,816 of JBEEHC010000014.1, read as the reverse complement.
ACCGGATGGTCAAAGAATATACCGAACGTCTCTACACTCCGGCGGCCAAGGCTCACCAGGAGTTTGCGCGTGATGACTGCGCGGCAGCGACGACGCTCAGCAAATGGAAAGCGCAGATGCGCAAGGATTGGCCGCAAGTAAGCATCCTTGATGTTCAGGTCGGCAATGCCGATCGCCAAAATATCCAGGTCGGCGAGGCGCTTCAGGTTTCCGCGAAAGTTCATCTCGGCGCCGTCGCTCCGGACCATGTTCGGGTCGAGGCTTATCACGGGGAAGCTGACAACGGTGGAATCAAGAATCCGACCGTGACGGTTCTTGACGGCAGCTCGCCGGCGGAAGGCGAGGGGAATTACCTTTACCAGGGCTCGGTCCCCGCTTCCGACAGCGGAACCTACGGCTTCAGTGTGCGCGTCGTTCCGATTCATCCGCATCTCATGCAAACCCACGAGTTGCGGCTGATCACCTGGTCGTGAGGTGATCGCCTTGCCGTGATGCTTTCATCCCGAGCCGCGAAGACGGTGAAGGACCTTGCACCGGAACTCCACGCGTCCGCGAGGAAGGAGACCGCCAATTGCAGTTGCGAGGTCCCTCGTCGTCTTGCGCGGCTCGGGATGACAGCTTAATAACGCGCCAGCCCTCGAAAAAATTCCGAGAATTCCGTTTCTTCTCGCACCAGTGCATTCAGCGCCTCAAGGCGCGCGTCGCCCGTTGGCTCGGGCAGCGTGACAAGGTGGGAACGCGTGCCATTCGCGAAAGCTATCTCATCCCATTGAATCGACGTGATCGCCTCGTTGAATCTCGCCACGGACCGGCCGCGAAAATACGCGCGTGTCGTTTCCGGCGGAGCGAAAATCGCACTCTTGATTTCTTCCTCGCTCACGATGCTCCTCATCGAACCTTGGCGCGGCAGCTCGTAAAACAAACCCTGGTCCGGCAGGATGTTGTGATATTCAAGGTCGATCGCCTGGAGCCAAGGATCGGTCCAGGACAGCTTCTCCTCTTCTCGAAACGCGCCGAGCAAGAACTTCTTTGCCACCCAGTCCACGCGATCGCGGGTCAGCGCCACATCGCGCTCGAGATCATTCAGCACCGCCTCCCATTCCCGCATCAGCCAGAGCGTTTCCGCCTCGTCGGTCACGATCTTCCGCGCCGCTCCTAGATAGAGCCGCTGCACGTCGATCGCGGAAATCTTGCGCCCATCGCTCAGTTCGATAATCCAATCGTAATTCTGGTCGCGGCTGATGGATTTTGTCGCGCCGATCGGTTGCGCGATTTCGATTTGTGGCGCTTCCCCCCGTTCGATGAGATCGAGCACGAGCGCTGTCGTCCCGACCTTGAGCGCCGTGGCCCACTCGCTCATGTTCGAGTCGCCAATGATCACGTGAAAACGCCGGTAAAGGCGGGCATCGGCGTGCGGCTCATCGCGCGTATTCACGAGCGGGCGCTTGTTCATCGTGTCGATGCTGACGAGCGCGCTGAAGAAGTCCGCCCGCTGCGAAATTTGAAACAGCCCCGGCTGACCCGCGCCGCTCTCCCCTTCAATTCCCATTTTGCCGGCGCCGGCGAAGATTTGCCGTGTAATCAAGAATGGCAGCACGTCCGCAACGAGACGGTCCCACGGCACATCGCGCCGCATCAGGTAATTATCGTGACATCCGTAGCTGTGGCCGACGAAATCGGTGTTGTTCTTGTACAATCGAACTTCCTGGTTCGCCGGGAGTTTCAGATTCCTCCGATGGGCGCACTCCGCCAGAATCCGCTCGCCGGCTTTTTCGTGCGCGACCAATTGCCGCAGCGTGGTGCATTCCGGAGTCGAGTACTCCGGGTGCGCGTGATCGTTATAAAAACGCGCTCCATTCGACAACACGAGATCGCTTTTGATTTCCTCGAAACTCAGCGGCCGATTCTTATCGATCTCATAATAGGCCGATTCATCCGTGTCCTGAAGCAGCTCCGCTGCCCTGAATCCACGCGCATCGCGATGCGGATCTTCCAGGCCGTAGTCCCATTTCATGTGGGCGCCGTGCTCTGTGTACGAGCGCACCAACTCGATCGATTCGGCCACTACATCCACTGATTCCGCGCCCTGAATCGTAATCCCGTACTCCGTCTCGATCCCGAAGACCCTCTTCATCGCCGTTCAACATACTGCGCCGCGTCTGCTAGTCGAAACTGGATGCTCGATCGGCGCGCGTGACCACGATTTACGAGGAGGAAATCAGACGCCGGCTACGCTGTTGCGACGATCAGCCGCCAAACCATAGCGCCTTGATCGGCCGGGTGCTGATGATCGTTCTCTGGTGGAAGGGGTTCGCCGGAATTACAGACAGCTTCGCGTCCACATCCTTGACACTTGTAGATCCCGGAATGAGGCGTCGTCGTGCCCGGTGGATGGGCCGGATCAAATCTCGGGTCCGGCGAGCGCGTCAAGTAATGTGAGTATTTGTAGTCTGCCATGTTCGGTTCCCCGTGATCGTAGTCGTTGCCACCTTTGCCGTTTGGGCCTATTCCCTGCGGCGACGCCGGTGTGTTGATCGACTGAGATTCTCTCAGCAACCTCGCGAATTCGTAAAGTAGGAGAATTCCTACACCCCTTGGCTTCACCGGGAGTGCGTCGGGCGCCCGAGTCGGCGTGGGAAGGAGCCCACAAGTTACGATCAACTGGAGATGCTTCGGCCCGGAAGCGGGCAGGCGCTCCTCCGGAGGCCGACACCGGAAACGCCTGTTTCTCTCACGGAATTGCAAGCGCTTTAGGAAATTCGCCAACTTTGACCAGCTAATCCCGTAACTACTTTTTAAGACCCATGTCCTTGGATCCGTCCTTCGACCGAATTCTCGACCAAACCAACCCGGCCCCAGATCTGGCTGCGGCGCTGCAAGCGCTGCTGATCGTATCGCCGGACGGTCGGATTCAGTTTGCGACGGCGCGAGCGGATCTTTGGATGAGGGATCTATTTGCGGCGGCCTCCCCCTTGGATCGCCTCCCGGAGGCGCTGACCCGTTGGCTTTGCGACGGAACCTCCGGGGGGCAGCCGTCGAGGTTTATCGTAGAGCAACCCGGAAAACGACTCTGCATTCAGCTGCTTTGCCGTGAAGTGAAGTCGGTCTGTCTGCTCTTGGAGTGGAACATGCGACTCTCCGCCACCGTAGACGCACGGAGCGCCCTGACCGAGCGGCAAACAGAAGTGCTCTCCTGGGTGGCGCGCGGCAAAACGAATGCAGAGATCGGCAAGATTTTGAGTTTGAAAACGAAAACGATCGGTAAATATCTCGAGCGTATTTTCCCAAAGCTGGGCGTTGAGAATCGCACCGCCGCAGCGAGTTTCATCGTCGGGGCGAACGGCGCCAGCTAGTGCCGCCAAACGGCTGCGGCTCTCCCGGCGCGTGTGCCCGTGGCAAAGCAGCCCTGCAAGAGGTAACCGCCGGTAGGAGCATCCCAGTCGATCATCTCGCCGGCGACAAAAATTCCGGGGAGCTTTTGCACCATCAGGTTCTCGGTGAGCGCGCTCCAGCGCACGCCGCCGGCGGATGAAATCGCCTCGGCAATCGGGCGCGGTCGTCGAAGAGAGAAGCTGAAATTTTTTACCCGGCTCATGATTTGTTCGCGATCGTCGAGCTCGTGCGGAGAGATGGTTTCGAGCAAGGCGATTGCCCCGGCGCTCAGTTTCCAGGCGCGAAACCAATCTCCCGCGTGACGCAGATCCGCGCTGCGGTGACGCAGGATTTCGACCGTGAGTTGCGGCTTGAAATCGACCGTGAGACGCGGCTCGGCCAGGGAGCGGAGCGTGCGACCCAGACGATAAATAGCGCCGCCCTCCAGTCCGTGACGCGTGATGAGCAATTCACCGGAAACCGATTCGCCCCCAGCGCGGATGGTGAGGTTTTTCAACGGTAGTCCTTCGGCGCGTGCAAGCAGTTCGGGAGGCCAATTGACTTCCCATCCGCAATTCGCCGGATTCCACGGGGCGATGTCAACTCCGTGAGCGGCCAGAATGGCGGGCCATGTCCCGTCTGATCCGGTTTCTGGCCGGGAAGCGCCGCCCAGCGCCAGAACGATCGCATCAGCAGTGAGTGCGAACTTTCGGTCAACAGTTTGGAATTCAGCGCGCCAGCCGTCAGCTTCGCGGCCGAGCCCGACCAGGCGCGAACCGGTGCGAAATTCTACGCCGCTCGCGCGCAGACGCCTAAGCCATGCGCGCAAGAGGCCCGCGGCTTTTTGTCCGACCGGAAAAATGCGTCCGCTCGTTCCAATGTAGGTTTCGACGCCTAGTTCCGCCGCCCAGGCGCGCAGGTCGTCCGGGCCGAACGCGCGGAGCAAATCGCGCCAGCGATCGGGTTCGTCGACATAACGGGCGGGGAAGTCTTCGACCGGCTCGCTGTGCGTGAGATTGAGTCCGCCCCGGCCCGCGACGAGAAATTTCCGGCCAACGGAACGTTGTGCATCGCAGACGATGACGCGTGCGCCGGCGGCTCGCGCAACCTCCGCTGCGCGCAGTCCCGCCGGACCGCCGCCGATGATCAGGGTCGAGTTGGTGTCAGCGGACATGGAAAGATTGTAGCGCGAAAATCGCAGTTCGGAGAGATCAGCGGGTGGATCGCGCGCTCCGCCGCGCGAGGTTTCAATTTCCCGGCTTCGCCGGCACCTTTGCCATCGTGCGACGGAGCGCACGATCCAGCTTTTCTACCGCGTCACCTGCTCCACGGATGACGCGTCATCCAGGAGAATCCATTCGACGATCGAGAGCGGGAGGCTGCCGTTCTTGATCAGGTCGTCGTGGAATTGGCCGAGCCGGAAATTGGGGCCGGCTTTGTCGCGATAACGGCCAAGCAGACTCATGATCTGCCATTTCCCGACGATGTAGCTGATCTTTTGCGTGGGGCTTACGGCTGCCCCCGCGGCTTCGCCTTGGGCCGCTTCACGATCGAGCCCGCCCGCTTCCACGAAATAATTCACCGCCTGCTCGAATGTCCATTTGCCAGTGTGCAAATTCACGTCCACCCCGATGCGCGCGGAGCGATACCGCGAGAGCCGCAGGATCTGTCCGTGCGAAGCAGAGTTTTCCGGATAGGCGCCGGTGCGCAGCAGCATCTCCTCGCCGTAGAGCGCCCAGCCTTCGACGAACACGCCGTCGCCATGCTGGCGCCGGATTTCGTCCGTAAGATGGTTCGCAATCGACAGCTGCATGAAGTGGCCGGGAATGCCTTCATGCCCGAGGATCGGTCGCGGGTCTTCGATCGCCGCTCGGATGTAGAAATTTTTCGACTGCGGATTGTAGGTCGGGATGAAGAAAAATCCGGCCGGGTCTTTATCGTACACACCTGGTGGATTCATGAAGCCGCCGGGGCTGGTTGGCTTGAACGCTTCAGGCAGCTGCCGAATCTCGAAGCGGCCAAGATAATCGGGAATTGTCACCAGCTGATGTTCCTTTAGGAAATTAATCATCTCCTGCTCGCGGCTCTCGTAAGCTTTGAGAAACGACGCCTGGTCCGGTGGAACACTCTTGCTGCGCGCCGGGTTCGGATCGGCCAGCGAGGGATCGGGCAGAAGCGATTCGAGCGCGCGATAACGCGCCAGTTCCGCGCGGCCCAGCATCTCCACCTGTGGCGCGTCCAACGGAAGGAGGAGCACCTGCTTGAGGTAGTAATTGTAGTTCGCTGTCCCCATCGGCGCGAACGCCACCATCGTTGGCAGACGTTTTTCCAGGCGATCGGCGAAACCATGGATGGCGCTGAGCGCGGCATTGCGCGCATTCACGAGATCGTCGCGCTCATTCGGCGGGAGATCCGGCGCCAGCATCATGAGGCTGTCGTTGAAGAGCGGATCGATTGCGCGCGCGGAGGCAATCGCGAGCTCCGCGAAGAGTCTTACCGGTTTCTGCAAATTGCGCTCGCCCTGGACGAGCATGGCCGGCATCTGCTTGAGACGTGCCGCCGCGGTCAGCGCGCGCTTGCGCGGTACATCGTATTCCTTTTTCAGGAGCGAAAAAATTCCGTTTGTGCACTCGTTGACGTAAACTTGCGGGTCTGTTGTTTCGGATTGCAGCACGCGACTGTTGAAATCGACGCCCTCCAGTTGCGAGCGGAAGAGCATCCAGTCGATCCGATCGTCCTTCAGCCAATTGGCGGCCGGGAGTGCGCGCACTCGATCGAGTAGTTTACGGACGTGCGCTGCGCGTTCCGCGACCTTGGCGGCAGAGTAGTCAGTCAGGCGATCATCCCAGGTGTGAAGGCCGGAATCGCTGCTCCCGACCGGATAGTTCTCGTTACGCCACGCGTAATAGTCGTCGGCCATCTTGCGAAGTGCGGCGATGTCTCCCGCGCCAGTCTTGTTCGCGGGTGGGCTGACCGCTGGTGTGGATTTCGTAATGAGTGCCTTGTTCGAAACGTCGGTTCTTGGCTCCGGCGTCAATTGGGCGCGCATGGATGGGGAAAACGTCGCTACCATGATCACGGGTAGAACGATGAAACAAGCGATCGATTTCATGCGGCGATGCTAAGCGACGTCCCGGGGAAAACGGAAGCGATTTCCGGAATGTAGAGGCGCTTGTGCCTTACAGCTAAATCACACCGCGATGACTGGGCAATTTCGACTGCTCGTCACGGCGCACGGGCGAAATTTTCACGACGTTCTCCGGATCGTAATCGATGAGCTTGAACCAATCCTCGGTCATATCGGTCGGCGGGAAAATATCGTTCTCCGTGAACTCGGCGATGAACGAAAGCTGCAAATCGCTTTCGCTGATGCCGGCCGCTGATGGCAGCGAATCACCCGTGCCTTGATCGGCGATCGCGCGTTTGATCGCCACCCCTTTTGCACGCTCGACGATTGACGCAATAATTGCGCCGCTCAGAAGATCGCTCCGATAGAGAATCTCCTTCCGGCCGCTCCGCAGCGTGATCTCGAGAAATTTGTTTTCCTCGCGCCGCGCGAATTGCACTTCCAGGATACGCTCGACCAGCCGATCGATCGCGGCCCCGATGTTGCCGGCCTCCTTGGCGAGCGCGCCGTCATACGGCAGATCGTTCGTGAGATAAATCCGGTAAATTTCGCGCGCGCCATCCTTGTTCGGCCGGTTCACCTTGATCTTCCGGTCGATCCGGCCGGGACGAAGGATCGCGGGATCGATTAAGTCCGCGCGGTTGGAGGCGAGAATGATGACGACGTCGTGGAGCGAATCGATGCCATCCATCTCCGAGCAGAACATCGGCACGAGCGTGGAGAGAATGTTCGAATAACGGGACGCTCGACGCGTGCCGAGGATGCTTTCCGCTTCGTCGATAAAGAGAAACGGCAGGAAGCCTTCGCGGCGTTTCTCGCGCGCGGTCGAGAAAATCTCGCGCACGATTCGCTCGGATTCGCCCACCCACATGTTCAGGATTTCCGGGCCTTTGACGTGCATGAAATATTCCTTCATTTCGTTGCCCGTTTTTTCCCGGAGCTGTTTCGTTAGATTGTAAGCCGTGGCTTTGCCGATGAGCGTTTTGCCGCAGCCGGGTGGGCCGTAGAGCAGAAAACCCTTCGGTGTCGCGTGCTGGAACTTTTGGAAAAGCTCGCCGTGAAGCAGCGGAAGCTCGATCGCATCCTTGATCGCCTGCAGCGCCTGATCCTGCCCGCCGACTTTCTCCCAGGGCAATTCCGGCACGTCGTCGAGGTAATGTTCGCGGGCTTGGGGATGCGAAAGAACTTCGAGCGCCACCCGGTAATTCGGATCGACTCGGACTTCATCGCCGGATTTGAGTTTGCTCTTCATCAGCTCGGCCGAGCGCTGGAGAATCAACGACTGCAACCCGTGTTCGGAGCCGACCCGGAGCCGATCGGGCCCGAGCACCTCGGTAATTTTCGTGACCGGGCCGGCGGTTTCGAAACCGAGGTCGCCCACAATCACATAAGCTTCGTTGACCAGAACACGCGTGCCTTTCTTAAGCTTCGCGAGATTGATGCGCGGATCGACATTGCAATAATAATCCGCGCCGCCGACGACAATGTGCGCCGTCTCCCGCGCTGGATTGCTGAGGTAGGTGCCGATGCGATTCGCGGGCGAAGTGACCTTCTTGATGACTTGCTCGAGCTTCTCGATCATCTGCTGCGCTTCGCCGATCGTCTCTTCCTGGTCGGCAATCTCCGAGCGAATGAGAAATAACTCGCGACGGTTTCGATCGTCCGGAGGGATGGAAGCCAGAACAAGATCGAATGCTTCGAGCAAACTTAGCTGGCGCTTGCCCGTGCTGTCTTCCGTGTTTTCGAATTCTTCGCTGCGCTCGTCGTTCATTTGGAGAGGCTACGCGGATTATAAGCCACGGGGAACGCGTGGCAAACCGCGAGCCGGCATTTCGCTCCGCCGCTGCGCGATGCGTAGCGTGTCCGAAAGCGGGGCACGCCGCCGCCACCCACAGAGCGACGGCCACAACTCTTTGCCCTGCGTCGGAGCGTGGCGAAAAAGAGGTTGAAGGCGCAGAGGCCGCGACCTAACCTGCTTCGCTTTTCGCGAGGAGTCTTAGCTCAATTGGTTAGAGCGCCGCCCTGTCACGGCGGAGGTTGCGGGTTCGAGCCCCGTAGACTCCGGATTTTTTTGCCCCTGCTCGCCCGATTCTCCACGAGCACGAGTTTGTAAAGCTCCCCATCTCACCGCTGGCCAAGAGGAACCGAACAGATAAGAGTTGAGGCCGCATGCGAAAGTTATTTCCAGCAGTCGCGTTTCTTATTGCGGCCATCGCTGTCCGCGCAGATGAACTTCTGCCGACGGCCGAAGGAACGACCTGGGAATATGAATCGACGGAAACGCTCACCGGCGCCGCGCCGGTCCGTTCTGTCGTTACGATTCGTGCCGGCAGACAACTCTTCGGCGGCAAAGAAGTCGTAAAACTCGAGACCCTTTCGGGCAACGTTGTCTCCAAGACGGAGCTGGTGAGTGTAGACGAAAACGGCATCGCTTCCCTGGCCCGCAGCGGGAAGGATGGAAAAATCGCAAAACTGAACCCACCGGAACCCATCATCGCCGCACCTTTGAGAGTCGGCGCTACGTGGGAGCTGGAAAGCGAAGTGGCGGGGATCAAGATGCACCAGCACTTCGCTGTCCTGGCCAACGAAGCTGTGACTGTCCCGGCGGGGAACTTCCAGGCATTTCATCTTCAATGCGAAGATTTCTCGCTCATGTCGATCAAGCTCGACCGGTGGTTCGCTCCCGGAACCGGCTTCGTGAAGGACGTTACGGTCGTGAGAGGGCCCGGGATGGTGCAACGTGTAACTCTTGAATTACGCAAGGTGACCGGAGTTCTCGCCAAACCTGTGGTGACACCTTCCCCCGCAGGGCCCGCTGCGTCTGCGGCGCCGCCGTCGGAACCGGCGGCGAGTCCCGCGGAGAAAACCGCTGCGCCGTCCAAGAAACTCACAGTGGAGGTATCCAACGATCCTGCCGGTGGCTTGAAAACTCAATTCAAGTCCGATGTCGCGAATATCTATGTGCGGTGGCACGGCCACGACCTGCCTGAGGGCGCAAAGATCAGAGTCGCTTGGGTCGCTGAAGACGTTGGCGACCTCGTGGAGCCTAATTTTGTCATCGACGAAACAGAAGCTGTTGCCCCTGCGCCCGATGCCAGCGCACGCTTCACCCTTGGACGGCCGCCCGACGGTTGGGCCGAAGGAAAATACCGCGTCGAGTTCTACGTCGACGACGTGCCCGTTGAAACCGTGAGAGTACTTATCTCAAGGTAATTCTGGAATAGGGGCTTGTTCCGCTTTGAATCACGCGGAACCTAACGAGGAGTAAAATGCGTCGTGCCGCGGGGCCGAAAACTCGCTCGCTTCGAGGAGCCACCGTGCCTGTTCCAAAATTGTCCAAAAAGGTCTTGAACGCCTTCGGCCTTTTTTGTTAATCCCTTCGGGAACCGAAGGAAACATTATGATTAAAAATGGATTGGCCCAGTTCGGATTTTTCCGAATACCCCTCGCAGTCAGTTTGCCTCTTGTCCTCGCGACCAGCGTTTTTGCCCAAGAGCCGACGCCCACGACCAGGACGTTCAATGAAAACGGCACGGAGGAAGCCACCACGGAACGCGTGTTCGTGACCGGGTCGGCCATTCCGACTGCCGCGGAAGTGGGGCCAAACCCGGTCCTGAACGTCACGCGCGACCTGATCAACAAGTCCGGTGAGCGCAATACAGAGGAACTTCTCCGCAATCTTCCCGTGGCGAACGCGAATGGCGTGCCCGTTTCCAACAACGAGAACGGCTCGAACACCGCGGTGGGCGCGGCCACGATCGCGCTGCGCGGCTTCGACGCCCGGGCGACCCTCATCCTGCTCGATGGCCGCCGCGTCGCGCCTTATCCCACGGGCAACCGCCGCGTCGTCTTCGTCGACCTGAATACGATTCCGGAATCGTCGATCCAGAGCATTGAAATCTTGAAGGATGGCGCGTCGACCACCTACGGCGCCGATGCGGTGGCGGGCGTGGTGAACATCAAACGCTTTCACGACTATCGCGGCGCGGAGGCGAAGGTCGAGTACGGCAACACAACCGACAAAGACTCCGGCACATTCAACACCGCGCTGACTTTCGGGGTGGGCAACGGGAAGACGAACATTTCCGGGACAATCAACTACTACCATCGCAATTCGATCTTCAATCACGATCGCGATTATTCAGCGGTGCCGCCATTTCTAAGCAGCAATGCGAGTCCTTATAACCTGCAGGTGACGAACCTGGCCGTGGCGGAAGCTGGCGGGACGGTGATTCCGAGTCCAAATGGGAACCAGTTCGCCAGCGCGCCCAATGGCACGAACGGTTTGGCTCCGGCCAGCACTTATCTCTACGGGGCTGGTCGGCCGAGGTCAGGCCCCAATGGCTTCAACTTCAATGAATTCTCCCTCTCGTTTCCGTCGTCCGAGCGATACGGAGGTTATGTCTCAATGGATCACAAAATCTTTGGCGACCAACTCGTCGTTTACGGTGACGCCATGTATCAAAACGTGAAGACGCATAATGAGCTGGCGGCGCCTGCGACGGGGAATTTCCAGACCCCCGGGTTTATCACGCTCGCCATCCCGCCACGGGTTCCCAATCCTGCGGGTACGACTCCGTTTGGCGGGCCCACGTATGCCGCAACCGGGGTGACGCCGGGTGCGTTCAACCCTTTTAACCCCTTCAACCAAATCATCTCCGGCGGAACGCGAGCGCGCCTGGCAGAATTCGGCAACCGTCTTTTCGACAACGAAAGTGACGCATTCCTCGGCACGATCGGCTTTCGCGGGGACAAGTTATTCAACGGAACCTGGGGTTATGACGCTGGCTTCCGCTACAGCCAGATCAAGAACACCACCACCGGAACACAAGTCTCGATCTCGCGTTTTAACCGCATCTTGAACCAGGCCGACCCGATATTTAATCCGGCCTCGTCGGAATACATCGGCACGACGGTTGCCTTCAACCCCTTCGGCGATTTCCGCGTTCCCATTCCGTCGAATCAAGCGTCGGTCGAGTTTGCCCGCGTCCATCCGAAAGACATAGATACGTCGAAACTGGCCACGGCCGATGCGACCATCTACACGACCGACCTCTTCGACTTGCCGGCAGGCGGAATTGGCTTTGCCTTGGGCGGGCAATTCCGGCGTGAATCGCTGAACGAAGATCCCGACCAGCTCAACATCAACGGCGACATCGCCGGCAATTCAGCGATCCCTCCCGCGGTCGGTGGCAGGAAGTCTTATGCCGTCTTCGTGGAGGCGAGCATCCCTGTCTTCAGCGAGAAAAACGCCATCCCCGGATTTCACGCCTTCGACATAACCGCCGCGGGACGCTACGAGAAGTTCCTCAACAACAATACTGACGTAGCGGTGCCGAAGATCGGAGCTCGCTGGCAGCCGATCGACGACTCGCTCACGCTGAGATTTACCTGGGGACTCGGGTTCCGCGAACCGTCGCTCGAAGAATTGTATTCCGCTCCCATCTCCGACATCCAACCGTCGCACGATCCTATGAACGGGGGCGCCTTCGAGCCGGAGACTACAACTCTCGTCCAGAGCAGCCCCAATCTGGCGCCAGAGGATTCGGAGACGTTCAGCGGCGGATTTGTTTGGACGCCGAAGTTTGTGCCCGGCCTGACCATCTCGACCGACCTCTGGCAGATCGAGCGGACCGGCGTAGTCCAGTCCGCCTTTCTCGATGCTGTTTTGGCGCGCGAATTAGCGGGCACATTGTTACCAGGAGAGCGGGTCGAACGCCTGCCGGACGGCACCATCACGCGCATTGTCGTGTCCAATCGGAACGAAGCGGCCCAGAAAGCAAATGGCGTCGATTTCGGAATTCAGTATGTGATGGAGACATCCTTCGGCACCCTTACTTCGCTGACGCAGGTGACCTACCTCAACTCTTTCGAGGTGCAACGCGTCGCAGGCGGACCGATCGAACAACTTGCCGGCGTAACGACTGATCCCGGCCAGTCACAAGAAGGTTATTACAGGTGGAGAGGCACGACCCGCCTGGATTGGGCTTGGAAAGGCTTAGATCTCATCGGGACGGTCCGGTTGATCAACGGCTTTATTGAGCAGGATGCCGACCTGAACACCCGTAACGTGGATAGGCGGTGGCTGTTCGATCTTCAAGCCTCCTACGATTTCAGCGCTCTTGTGTCCAAAACGTCGGGCACGACTTCTTCCAAAGACGGCAAGAGCAGTGTTTCCACTGACGCTTCAGGTCCGATGAGCTTCTGGGATACTCTTTTGAATGGCACCACATTTACGGTCGGCTGCAATAACGTCTTCGACACAGATCCGCCCTTCTCCTCCGGTCAGGGTGGAAATTCGGTCGGTTATCCAGGCTTCACCTATGACTCGACGGGGCGCTTCGTCTACGTGCGCCTGACGAAGAAGTTCTAAAGGTCTACTGACTTAGTTAACAAATTCCGCTGACGCCTTCTTGCGGCGCCAGCGGCGAATATCCAGGGCTTGGACAAAGTGCGTGTCGCGATTGTCTCCGCCATTCTCTTTCTCTCCGGATGTAGCGCGCTTCTTTTCCAAACTCTTTGGCTCCGGCTTAGCGGTTTAGCTTTCGGAAATTCGGTTTGGTCCGCGGCTTTGATTCTTTCGAGCTTCATGGCGGGCCTCGCTCTTGGAAGTGCCATCGCTGCCTCGACGACGTTCCGGCGGCTGCGACCGCTGCATGTCTACGCGGGATTAGAAATGATTGTGGCGACCTTTGGTTGCACTTTGGTGTTTGGGATTCCGCTGCTCGGGGAATGGCTGCGTCCTGTCTTTCAAGCTTTCTGGAATCACCAACAGTTCCTCAACGTCCTCCGTGTTGCGGTTTCGTTTTTGATTCTGTTAGCTCCGACGACCGCCACGGGGCTAACCCTTCCTATTTTGCTGGAAGATCCGCTGTTAAGACGCCAGGAGTTCGCGCGCAGCATCGGCCTTCTATATGGAGCCAATACCTTGGGTGCAACGGCCGGCGCGCTGCTTGGCGAAACTTACCTGATCCGGGCATACGGACTTTTGGGCACGGCATGGACGGCCGCCGCCGTGTGCTGCGGAGCAGCCGCAATCGCATGGATATGCGCCGGGGCAGAGCCGGTGGCAGTCGGGCAAACTTCGCCGCGATTTCGGTTGCGGCTCTCGTTAGAAACACGGCCGCCATGGAGTCTGCTCTTTGTGAGCATGGGGGCCGGTGCCATCCTTCTAGGTCTCGAAGTAATCTGGTTCCGCTTCCTGCGTTTGTACGTTGCTTCAACTGCCACCGCCTTCTCCGTCATGCTCGCGGTCGTGTTAGCCGGAATCGGCCTTGGCAGCATTGTTTCGAGCTTGATTCCAGACCGCATTCTGCCGCGACGGCAACTATTGCCTGTGCTTCTGCTTCTCGCTGCCAGCGTAACCCTTCTCTCTTATCTGTTCTTTCCGGTGCCGGTTCTTCCACCGAACCTTCCTGCGTTCGACAGCGCGTTTTCGCGACAGGTTGGATTGCTCTCATTGGCCTTGATGTTTCCGGTCGCCTTTTTCTCCGGCGCTTTGCTCCCGGCAATCGTGACCTGTGTTCAATCCGAAGTGCCCGACTGGATGAACAGCACGGGTTTTACTCTATTCTTCAATACCATTGGGGCCGCCTTTGGGCCGTTCCTCGCAGGTTTTGTCCTCCTGCCGCGGCTTGGATTCCAATCGAGTTTGATTTTTTGCGCGGTCGTTTACGCCGGACTGGCGGTGTTCACGAGTCAAAAACAGAGCTGGTCCGTGCGGCGGCTTTCTGGGCTCGCACTGATCTCGCTCAGCGCGGCCTTCGTCCTGCTCCTGGCGATCTTTCCCTACCATCGTAACGAGATCCATCTTGCGAATGCCCGCCGCCCATACCAAGTCGACGGCTCCGTCCTGCTCAAGAAGATCGAAGGCACCGCGGATACGTTTCAGCTGCTGCGCCGCGACCTTTACGGTCAACCTTACTACTATCGGCTGGTCACCAACTCTTACTCCATGTCGGGAACGCTGCCGCGCAGTCAGCGTTATATGCGATTGTTCGCCTACCTGCCCCTCGCACTGCGACCTGAGAGCGAGAATGCCCTCTTGGTTGGTTACGGCGTTGGCGTGACTGCGGATGCCTTTACGCGCGATGCACGTCTCAAGCATCTCGACATCGTCGATATCTCGAAGGAAGTCTTCGATCTGGCCGATTTCTATACTGGCCCAGGTTACGCAAATCCGCTGCGAGATCCGCGCGTCACAACCTTTGTCCAGGATGGCCGCTTTTTTCTCCAAGCCTGTCCAGAACGCTACGATATTATTACCGGGGAACCGCCACCATTGAAGACGGCAGGAACAGTCAACCTCTACACGCAGCAATTCTTTGCGCTAATGAAGGCCCGGTTAAAGGAGGGGGGTATCGCCAGCTTCTGGTTGCCGCTTTACCAACTGACCACCAACGAAACCAAAGCAATCCTTCGCGCCTTCCATAACACCTTCCCGAACGCGTCTGTCTGGGCGACCTCCGATTTGGAATGGATCATGATCGGAATGAAACCGTCTTTGCGAAGGCCTGACGAAGAACTCGCGCGCAGACTTTGGAGCGATTCCACTTCGGGATCCGATTTGGTCCGGGTCGGTTTCGAGGTCCCCGAGCAGATCTTCGCTTCGTTCGTCATGGATGCTGAGGAGATCGGTCGGATGACTGAAGGCGTCGAACCGCTGGACGATTTTTATCCGAAGCGCCTGACCGACGAGCAGGCCGATCTGCAAACAGCCTATCGGCTGGGTTACAGTTATCTCGAAAGCTCCGGCGCTCTCCAGCGTTTCTTTGCTTCTTCTCTTATTCATGAGATGTGGCCTAACGAACGGAAGGAATTACTGGAGCCGCTCTTTCTCTTCCGCGAAACACGGTATCGCTCGGAGATGTCCGGGAGTAACTGGTTGGCTGAGCTCGATCTTTACCTGCGCCATTCACGACTGCGGACGCCGATTCTGGCGGTCCAGAACAGCGACGAGTTTCGCCTTTCGCTCGCTGAGCGATTGGTCGCTGAATCTCGTTCGTCGCCGCCCGAAGCAATACACGATCTCATGGCGGGCGCGCTGGCTCGCCGGGATTTTGGGACGGCTATTCGATTGCTCGAGGGCGAAAGAGATCGCGGTTTCTCGAACAGCAATGACCTCTTCCTGCTCACGTATCTCTACTGCGTGAATGGGAGCGTCGAAAAGGCGGAGGCCCTCGCCGCCGCAGAAGCAAGGTCAATCCAGAAGGATTGGTTCGTTGATTGGCTTTGGAGAGAGTTGCAGACGGAATTCGGATTTCACCCTCCACGCTAAGATCAATATCTATATTGCATGGCGGCTTCGCAGTAGTAGTTTCCCGCATGAGAACGCTGCTTGCGACCTGCATTGCCAGTCTTATCGCGGCTGACCTCTTTGCCGGCAATCCAATCGACCAAGGCTCGAACGATAAGAACAAATCGAAAGAGCGAACTGTTTTTGTGACTGGTTCGCTAATTCCCCAACGGATTAAACTAAAGCCGATCGGCACGACGACGGTCTCGCCCGTCCGCATCATCGATCGTCATGAGATCGATGCGACCGGGCGCCGAACGACGCGAGGGGTCTTGATTGCCGATCCGTCGGTTAGTGCGGTAGACCGCTAATTCTTCTCGGGTCCGCCAAAGCGCTCGATCCACGTCGCTAACTGCTCGTCTTCTACCTTTGCGAACAAAACATCGGGCACTGTGATTGCTGCTCCTGGCTTGAGCGTGTCGGCCACATTTGTCGGCCAGGCCAGGGGACCTTCGCTTCCCGCAAGCGCCTTCCGGATTTTCGCTGAGGCATCGGGGACGAATGGTTGAGCCAAAGCCGCGAAAACCATCGCCAGGTTCAGGGCATAGCGAATCGAAACTCCCCCCGATAACGGATCCGTCTTCATCTTCGCCCATGGCTCTGCTTTCTGGAGATACTCGTTTCCGGCGACCCACATCGATCTTAACTCGATGGCTGATTTACGGAAATTCATCGCCTCCATCTGGGCCGTCAGTGTCGTAAGCTTTTGCTCGAGGGCGGCGGTCGTCTCAGCTTCCAGGACGCCATACTCGCCTTTGTCCGGAACCCGTCCTTCAAAGCGTGCTATGCAGAATTTCGCGATTCGGTTCACGAAGTTGCCGAGCACGTCCGCGAGATCGTGGTTCACGGTAGTTTGAAAATGTTCCCAGGTGAAATTCGAGTCGTCCGACTCGGGAGCGTTGGCCAGAAGGTACCAGCGCCAGTAGTCGGCGGGTAGCAGTTCCAGCGCCTGATCCATGAAGATGCCGCGATTCCCGGAGGTGGAAAACTTACCGCCGTAGTAGTTCATCCAGTTAAGACCTTTGATGTAGTCCACTACCTTCCAGGGCTCTTGCGATCCGAAGAGCGTTACCGGAAAACCTACCGTGTGGAAAGGGACGTTGTCCTTGCCCATGACCTGGATGTAGCGGACATCGGCGGCACCCTTATCTTCTCGCCACCAACGCTTCCAGTTGTTCTGAGTGGCATCGGCCCACTCCATGGTGGCGCCGATATATTCGATAGGTGCATCAAACCAGACATAGAAGACCTTGCCCTCAAATCCAGGACGCACTTCTCCCTTGTAGGCCACTGGAATCCCCCAACTGAGATCGCGGGTGATGCTGCGGTCGTTCAGACCTTCGTCCAGCCATTTGCGCGCGATCGATGTGACAAGCAGCGGCCAATCCTTCTTTGAGTCGATCCACTCGCGCAAGCGGCCAACCATTTGCGACTGCTTGAGAAAGAGGTGCTTTGAGTCCCGCGTTTCGATGTTGGTTGATCCGGAGATGGCGGAGCGCGGATTGATCAAGTCGGTGGGGTCCAGCACCCGCGTGCAGTTCTCGCACTGATCGCCGCGGGCTCTCTCGTAACCGCAATACTTGCAGGTGCCGACGACATAGCGATCAGGCAGGAAGCGTCCATCGTCGATGGAATAGACCTGGCGTGTCATACGTTCCTCGAGAAAGCCGTTCTGGTCGAGCTGGTGATAGAAGTGTTGGGTGATCTCGTGGTTCTGCGGGGAGTGCGACCGGCCGAAGGAATCAAAAGAAAGTCGGAATCGGTCTCCGAGCTGCTTCTGCAAAGTATGCATCTTCGCGCAGTAATCCGCGATCGGCAGCCCGGCTTGGTGGGCGGCGAGCTCGGCCGGCGTGCCGTGCTCATCCGTGGCGCAAATGAACAGGACCTCGTGCCCGCAGGCCCGTTGGAAACGAGCGTAGGCATCCGCGGGAAGCATCGACCCGACGAGATTGCCGAGGTGCTTCACGCCGTTGATGTACGGAAGTGCCGAGGTGATCAGATGGCGGCTCATTTAGTTATTTGCCTTTGACCTGCAGTGCGTCTCCTTGGGTGGCGGTAGGCGATTCCTAGTCCCAGCCAATTTGACGGCCTTTGTTCTCCTTTTCGAGCCAGGCCATGAGCGGTTTGAAATACTCCACCATGGCACGGGTGGAAAGCTCTTCGCCAGTGGCGTCCTTCAAGACCTTGCGCCAGTCCTCGGTGCCACCTTTCTCCATGATCTTTTTTAGGAACGCGCCGACTTCTTTGTTGTTGGCATAGTTACAGGCCTGCGGTGGCTGCTTTAGGAGTTTTCGTGCGATGTGATCGTGGAGCTGGAACTTCAGGACGGTCGCGAAGGCGTAGCTATGGTAGTAGGCGGGCGTGTCGTTGATGTGTGTCTTGGTTGCGGCATCGCAGTATTCTTCTCCGCGCGCAGCAGGCGGTTCGACCCCCTGAAGGTCGCGGACATACTGCCACCAGCGTGCGTTCCATTGATCAGGCGGCAGGTTCTTTGCATACACGTCGGCCTCCCAGCGGGTCATCGTCCCAGAAGCCCAAAACATGAAGGGAAGCGAGTTGGCCAATGCGTCGTTTAGCAGAAAAGCGGTCGGGTCCGCCTTGAAGTCCGCGGGTAACACGCCCTGCGCCTGAAGGTATGGCACCTGGCTCGAAGCGAGGGCGATCAATTCGCCCATGCCTTCATGGTAACCCGGATTCGCTCCGGTGCGGAGGAGTGGGGGAACCTCGGGGCGGGTATAAGCCATGAAGTAGTAACCGTGCCCAAGCTCATGGTGCGCCGTGTAAAACCAGCGCGAGTTGGGCTCGATGCTTTGGAGCGAGCGAATGTCGTTCTCGAGATCGACGTGCCAGCAGGAGGCATGGGTGTTCTTCTTGCGCGTGTCACCCGGTTTCAAAGGAAACAGATCTGATTTCGTCCAAAAGGTGGCCGGGAGAGGATTGAAGCCAAGCCCTGCATAAAACTGTTCTGCGGTCTTGATGATCCACTCGGCTGAACGTCCCTTGAAGCGGTCCTCGATGTCCGCGCCAGCGACCAGCCCATCCCAGTTCTGGCTCCAGCGATTGTTAATCCAATGAGCCGGGATGCGTTTCGGCACCGGTTGCTTGTACTTTTCGGCCAGCTTGTACTTGGTCCAGGTGTGAAGTTGGAGATAAAGCGGGCGCAACTCCTTGAGGAAGTCGTCGTGCATTTTGACGAGTTCTTCCGTCGTCATTCCATAGGCGGCCACCTGGAGGGCGAAATAGTCCTTGTGCCCTAGCTCTTTCGCCACGCCGTTGCGGAGATCTCGCAACTTCACCAGGCCCGGCTTCAAGGCCGGGCCGGACTCCTTCGACGCTTCCCATACCTTGCGCCGCTCGGTCAGATCGGTGCTCTGGTCGAGTTTGTTGTCGATGTCGTTCGCCGTGATCGGTTTTCCGTCGAGTTTGAACTCGAAGCTGTTAAGCGTGGAAGCCTGTTTGGTCTCGGCTTCGACGCGAGCAGAAACCAGGTCCGGATTCGTCATCGGAGCTTCGGCGGCGTTGCGCAGGACCTGGTCCAGCTGGCGGAGCGTCAACTCGTTCAATTCGGCGCGATGACTGAGCAGCTCCTTCGCCTCGTTGATGATCGCCGGGTTGCCATTAAATGCGGCCGACGCCTTGCCCGCCGTCTCCGAAGCCGCATCGTGCGCCGGCGTCACATCAGTGACGGCGAGCCACTGCGCCTCGCTGCTGACGCGGTAGAGGCCCTTGTAGCCGGCGTTAACGAGCGCGAGGAAACGGTCCGCTCGTTCCTGGATCGGCGACGGCGCCGCCAGTGCGAGCGTCGCCGATACCAGAAGCAGCGAGATTGTCCTTATTAGGGGGAGCGGTCGGTGATGCATGCGCGCAAAGTAATTTGCCCGCACCCCATTGTGAAGCGTTCGTTTTCAACGACTCGAGCGCTCCTTGTAATTACTTCATGAATTGCGCCACCGCCCGCATCATGGAAACGATCGGCCATGTGGAAACGCCCACGATGATGGCGAAGAACAGAACTTCGGCCACATAATTGCGCTTCGTTTCCGTGGCGAGGAATTCGTTACTGAGGTCGCGGAAGCCGGGAGCAAAAACCGGGCGGGACAGCTTGCGAGAGCTGCTGGCGGATTCCACGTCGCTCGCAGGTGCGTGGAACTCAAAGTCGGTTCGCGGCTGATTTGAATGGAGCCGGGACGAAGAGTGTTCTTCGTCGAGGCGGCTGAATTGTCGTGATATTTGGGAGTTAGGTTTCATATAATTGGGATGGCAGAGTTCGAGCTCTGCGAAATTCAAAGGCTGTAGCATGGATGCCATGCAAGACAGCGGGTTCTTTTCAAAGAAGCTCCTCGAAGAGCCTCCGATTTTGGCGATTACGCCGAGAAATACTGACTTAAACTAAACGATAGGCTTTTAACCGCGGAAGGATGACTGGCGCCTTTGGTCGAAGCTGGCCTGGGTCATACTTAACGCCACACAACATTCCATTTTGCCACAGGATGTCAACGAGAACGCCCACACTGTGCGTTATAAAGCGCTTATAACAAGACGTTTACGTGGATAGAAAAAATTTGGCCTTAATCGGCTAGCCACCGGCCAATCCAAGTCCCCCAGCCGTAGAGTCCCAGCGGCTGCAATTGGCCAGCTGCGACCAGATCGTCGACTTGAATTCGAGTCGGGCCTCCTTTTTCGGTAGCGCTGATGTAGTCGTCTATCACCATCCAGCAACCGGGCGTGAACCGGTCACCATAACAGTCGATGTCGCGGCGGACATTCGAGTCTGCGTCGAAGACAAACAGACCGATCTCGCCCGGTCCCGCCATTTCCCGCACTGCCGTAATCGTTTTCTCCTCGAAGGAAAAGCCATTTATCAGGGTGATCGCATCGAGCAATCCCGCACGCGCGAGATTCTTTTTGAGGTCTTTGAAAATGTCCTTGGTCGCCATCCGATGGTCCTTGAGCGGGCCACCTGGTTCAATGCTGATGAACTTCTTTCGTCTTCCCGAATCCCGCGCGCCCAAACCCGCGGCGACGGTCGATCCGCCGACAAAGGAACCAATTTCGAGAATGTCTCCTGCGGCTACTTTGGCAAAGTGATAAATCAGGACAAGCACATCGATGCCGAGCATGGAATGATCGGCAGCTTTCATTAACTGATGGTGCAAACCCTTCTGGTACCGATACTCGATCACCTTTTGCATCAGTTCGAGGCAGTCGTCGACGTTGCTCTGTAAATTCATGTGAGCGCGTCAACCGAAGATCACGAGCCGGATCGTATCGGGTAATTGCTGGGCGACGCTGGTCACCACACTGCCTCCCAGGAGCTTTGCCATCGCGGTGCGTTGCGACGCGCCGATGATGAGATAATCCACTCCCAACGTGGCGGAGAGATCGAGAATGGTTGAAGCCGCGTCCTCGCTCACCGCATAAACCGGTTGCACGGCGATTTCGCGCTCCGCGCCGAGCCTCATCGTCAGCGACATGATTGCGTTGGCCTCGGGATCGTCCTGCCATTTCATGCGACCGACGTTGGTGGGACCACCAGTGAAGTAGACCGCAATCTCCTTCACGTAGAGCACGCAGAGCGTGGCCTTCCGCAATTGCGCCTCCTCCAGCGCAAACGCGAGCGCCGGTGTGACGCCACGCGCTGCAACCATGATTTTTTGTCCTTCCGACAACCGCGGTTCCAATTTTGCCTCGAGATCCGGCGACACCATGTCGGCGACCTGTTGCGTCACCGTCATGGTCTTGAGGCCGGAAACCTTATGGGAGTAGGCGCGCAGAGCATAGCCGGCCCCCAGCACGCACATCGCGAAAAAGAGTGCTTCCGGCTTTGTCTTCGCGATGGTCAGTTCCACGGCAGCAAGAATGAAAAAGGTCAGCCCCATGATGAAGCGTTGGTACCAGGGAAGGCCGAGGCGTTTGTTGAATGTGCACGACCCAAGATTGACGGCGATTGCTCCAACCACACCGATGGCGTAGAGGCCGGCGAGGGCCTCGAAATCTTTTGTCACCGCCAGAACCACGATGGGCAACACGACAGCAGCGATAAGGGGGATGAGGGGCACCCCATGGGGATTGAGCTTCGCCAGTCGCCGCGGCATCTCGCCGTCCTGCGCCATCATGTAAACGACGCCGATAAGCGCCACGATCGCCGTATTGACGGCGCTAATAAGCAGCAGACCGAAGACGACGCCGACGATGATGCTCAAGGCCTGACCGACGGCTGGACTTACTGCCATCGTCCCGTAGACCTCCGCCAGGAACCGCAACATATCTTCCTTGTGCGACGCCAACTGCGGCAAAAGGTTCTTAGGCAATGAGAGCATGGCCCACCCGAGGAGGGCGGTGCCAACGACCACCTCGATCGCAACGGGCAGGATCGCTTTCGTCGCCGTTCGCGTCACTTTCGGATGCCCCGGAGTCGAATCCGGATCGGTCTTCATTACCCCGGTGATGTTCGCGATAGCCTCGACGCCGCTGAGGGCCAGGATCACACCGACGAAGGCCACCCAGGTGTTGCCAAGGTTTTCGTGGCGCGGCTCCAGGTACATGAGGTTTAGATGGGGCGCGCTTAACACCACGATCACTCCCACCATCAGTACCGCCGGAACGGCCAGCCAGATGGAGACGCTGCCACTATGTTTCGGCCCGAAATAATTGATGGCACCGACGACGAGAACCAAGCCCATCGTGGCGACCGGAGCATATTTGCTCGGGACGCCGAGATAACTGACCGCGGCCCAGCCGCTCAACGCCGCGGTGACGATGAAATTCGCGATGAGCAGGAGCGCGCCGGTGGAGGCCAGGAACCGGCTCTGTTGTCGCGCCGCGGAGTAGACGCCGCCCCCATCGGGAAAATGCGCGCAGATAATGATGTAGTTGTAGGCCACCACCGCGGTCAGAACGCAGACGGCGAGAATGATCGGCAGCGAAGCAAAACCCGCGGCGATGAAGGCGAGCCCAATGACATAAGCCTTGCTCGTGCCCCAGTCTCCGTAGAGCAGGGCCGCGGCGCGCTTCCAATCGACGTTGCGCGGGCGATGAACGGCGGTGGGATCGAGGATCGGAGTGGCCATCAAGTCAGACAGTTGCGGCGAACGTTGCTAGCATTTTACCCGTGGATGACGAGTTCAATCGTATGGAGTAATTGCTCGGCCACGCTGGTCACCACGCTACCACGGAGCAGGTGCGCAAGCACATAACGCAAGCGCGGATCGGAATTCGGCTGAACAATAGACGGCTGGCGCGGTCTCCCTTCGCGCGCAGTCAGACTTCTACGCGCGCACCGAGTTCGACCACTCCATTTGGTGGCAGGCAAAAATAGGATGTCACGTCTCCAGCGTTTCGGGTCATCCAGGCGAAGAGCGACCCGCGCCACGCGGAGATACCGAGCTTGCGGGTCGCGAGAATAGTCTCGCGGCCGATGAAATAGGTCGTGCGCATCGAATTGAAACGCAGGCCGGGTTCCTTCACGCTTTCCAGCGCCGAAGGCACATCCGGTTTCTCCATGAAGCCGAAATGGACCTGCACTCGCCAGAAACCTTCCTCCAGTTTCTCGAGCGAGACGCGATCCCGGGCATCCATGAGAAAAGGAACTTCCTCGGTGCGCACGGTGAGCAGGACGACCTGTTCGTGCAGCACTTTGTTGTGCTTGAGATTATGCAGCAACGCGAGCGGCGTGCCCGTCCGGTTGCCCGACATGTAAACGGCGGTGCCGGGCACGCGACGAATGCTTTGGTCTTTCAGGCTGGGGAGGAGAGCATCCAGCGGCAGGCAGATGTCGCCGAGACGCTGGCGTAAAACGCGCCGGCCTTTTCGCCAGGTCAGCATGAGGAAAAGAATCAACGTCGAGACGAGCAGCGGGAACCAGCCGCCGTGCGCGACCTTGATCATGTTCGCGCCAAAAAATGCGAGGTCGATGCTGATGAAGAAGGCGGCCACGGGCAGGGCGGCGGCGGCCGGCCAGTGCCAGCGCCGGCGAGCGACGACATAAAACAGAATCGTCGTTATCAGCATGGTCGTGGTAATCGCGACGCCATAGGCCGCGGCGAGACGGCTCGACGTTCCAAAGCCGAGAACGAGGCCGATCGAAGAAAGCATGAGCGCCCAATTCACCACGGGGACGTAAATCTGACCGATTACCCGCTCCGACGTGTAATTCACGCGCAGGCGCGGCATGTAGCCGAGCTGGATCGCCTGCATCGTCAGAGAAAAGGCTCCGCTAATGATCGCCTGCGACGCGATGATTGCGGCGGTGGTCGCGAGAGCCACCATCGGGTAGAGCGCCCAGGAAGGCGCCATCCTGAAAAAGGGATTCACGGCTGCGTCGGGGTGTCTGAGAAGAAGCGCGCCCTGGCCGAAATAATTCAAAGTTAACGCCGGCAGCACGACCGCGAACCAGGTGATCCGAATCGGCGCGGTCCCGAAGTGACCGATGTCGGCGTAGAGTGCTTCGCCGCCAGTCACCGCCAGGAAAACCGCGCCCAGGACCACGAAACCGGTTCCGCCGTTCCGGCTGAAAAATTGAACCGCCTGGAGCGGATTGATTGCACCCAGGACTTCCGGAACCCGACCGATTTGATGGAACCCCAGAATCGCGATCGCCAGGAACCAGAGAATCGTGACGGGTCCGAAGACGCGGCCGACTCCGGTTGTGCCGCGTGATTGAAAGATGAAAAGCGCGACCAGGATCCCGATCGCAACCGGCACAACGTAGGGATCGAAGAGCGGCGTGGCAACGTGCAATCCCTCCACCGCGCTCAGGACCGAGATCGCCGGCGTGATCATCCCATCGGCGTAGAGGAGCGCGGCGCCGAACAATCCGAGAAGCAGAAGAAATTTACCGCGCCGGCCCGCGACGTCACTGACCAGGGTCGCGAGGGCGAGGATGCCCCCTTCACCGCGATTATCGGCGCGAAGAATAAGGATGAGGTATTTGACCGAAATGATCAGAATGAGGGACCAGAGAATGAGCGAAAGCACGCCGAGGACGTTGGCCGGTGTGGGAGGAAGCCCGTGCTCGCCGTAG
>JBEEHC010000013.1:0-7347 GCA_041167205.1 Verrucomicrobiota bacterium | reverse complement strand
GCCCAGTTCGGATTGGAGTCTGCAACTCGACTCCATGAAGCCGGAATCGCTAGTAATGCCGTATCAGCTACGACGGCGTGAATACGTTCCCGGGCCTTGTACACACCGCCCGTCACATCATGGAAGTTACTTGTACCCGAAGTAGGTGCGCCAACCAGCAATGGAAGCAGCCTCCGAAGGTATGAGTGGTAACTGGGATGAAGTCGTAACAAGGTAGCCGTAGGGGAACCTGCGGCTGGATCACCTCCTTTCTAAGGAGAATTCGTCACGCCCGAGTTTACTCGGGGCCAGTGATTGAATAGGTCGACGGCTAAGACCGAAGTTCTTCGGAATTTCGGTGATGCCGTTAAGCCCTTGGAATCGAAAGAAACCAAGGCTTGAAGAACTCTGAAACGGTAACGCACAATTCAGTCTTTGCTGCAAACATGAGAGATGCCGGAGCGCGAGCGATCGCCCTCCGGCATTTTCGTTTTGGTCGCGACAGAGCGCTGTTCACGGACGCCGCAGCGCGGCGTCCCTACCAGGTGGATCGAGCGCTCCGTCGCTCGATGACAAAACGATACGCGCCTTCGGCGCCAAATTGGCATCGCCCGGCGGAGCGGCCGATCCACCTTGCCGCGACTAGACGCACGGTCCACCATTGTGCGAGTGCCATACCACGGCTTCCCCTCCAAGCTGCATCATGATGTTCCGCCCTGGGTCGAGTCCGGCGCATTATTCCACGTCCGGGTTGCCCTGGATCGACAACACGAGCAGCGACCACTAACGGAACCGACGCTCGCGCGATCGATTCTTGATTCCGCAAACTTCTATCAAGAAAAGCACCGTTGGTACATCACGCTGTTCTTGTTGATGCCTGACCACATTCACGCGCTTCTGTCCTTTGCGACGGATCAAGCGATGAGTCGAGTGATCAGCGACTGGAAGCATTTCCACGCCTATAATCACGCGGTAAAGTGGCAGGAAGGTTACTTCGATCACCGACTGCGCGACGACGAGCGTGACGAACAGCTCTCGGTCAAGATGGCTTACATTCGCCAGAATCCCGTTGTCGCTGGTTTGTGCGCAAAGGTTGAAGACTGGCCATGGATCATCGATCCGTCTGCATAGGTGGATCGAGCGCTCCGTCGCTCGATGACAAACAGTGCGCCTTCGGCGCCAAATTAACATCGGCCCCGAAAGCGTTCGGGGCCGATCCACCTGAAGAACTTGGAGGCAAGGGGATTATCCAGCGCCCTGCGCTGGCTCTGGCAAATGAGCTTCGCTTCGAACCCTTGCGCGTAACGCGCCCCACCAGTCGAACCGTCGGTTCTCATCTCCGGCTGGGGCTTCGATCTTATCTTTCCGGTATCCGGTATCCGCTTTCCGGTTTTGATAAATGGAGGCAAGGGGATTCGAACCCCTGACATCCAGCTTGCAAAGCTGGCGCTCTACCAACTGAGCTATGCCCCCGCTTTTTTGAAGACTGAGATTGTAGATGTAGGATGGAGAATTGCAATTGGTGGATCGCCCCGAACGCTTTCGGAGGCGATGTTAAACAAATGCGGCTTTGCCGCCATTAGACATCGAGCGACCGGAGTACCCGATCCACCTACTTTGGCTTCACCAGGTCCGCCCGGTTCAAATCGAGGTCGGCTTGCGGAATGACCTTCACGTCTGGGTAGCTCTTCTTCAACGCGTCCAGGAATTCCGGCGCTTTGCCGACGACGATGAGGCTCGGCGGCGTCTCGAAATATTTCGCCGCGAACGCGCTCACATCCGCGGCCGTGATCGCATTGATCGTCGGGATGAATTTGTTCACGGTGTCGAGCGGGCGATCGTAGGTCGCGAGCGAGGCGATCTGCGCGACCAGGCCGCGGTTTGTTTCCAAGTTGCGCGCGTATCCGCCCGTCAGCACCGCCTGCCGCGACTTCAGTTCCTCCCCCTGGACCGGCTCGGTGCCCAGGCGTTTCAGCTCCGATTGCAACAGGCCTGCGACTTCAGCCGCGGACTCATTCTTGGTCTGCGCCGACGCGACAAACGCTCCGCCGTTGCGACGCGAATCAAGCGCACTTCGAGCGCCGTAGCTCAGCCCGCGTTTGATGCGGATCTCGCGGTTCAATCGTGAAACGAAGCCGGTCCCGAGCGCCGCGTTTGCCACCAATCCCGTGTAATAATCCGGCGAGCTTCGCTTGACCGCCGGCTTGGCCACGGTGACGGCCGCCTGGCCCGCTTCCGGCATATCCACGACGACGTTTTCTGGTTTCCAATCCGCCGCCATGGGAGGAGCGGGTTCCGTGGTGGCACCAGATGGTGCGGCTTTCCAGTCGCCGAAAAATTGTTGCGCGTATTGCTTCCCCTGCTCCAGCGTGACATCACCAGCCAAAATAAGCGTGGCGTTCTCCGGCGTGTAACATGCCTTGTAAAGTTTCACGAGATCGTCGCGCTGGATCGCCTGGACGGTCTCCATCGTGCCGCCGGCGGCATGCCCGTATTCGCCCGTTCCGTAGACGACCCGATCGGTCACGTAGCGCGCCAACGCGCCGGGTTGTTGCAATACCACGCGCAAACTATCCAGCGTTTGATTCTTGAGCCGGTCGATTTCCTCCTGCTTGAAAGCGGGATGGAGGACCACATCCGCGAGAATACTCAGGGCCGGCCCCGCATTGCTCGACAGGACGACAATGACCGCGCTCGAAGCATCCCAACGCGCGCCCGACTCGATCTCGCCGCCCAGCGATTCGATAGCGCTCGCGATCTGCGGCGCCGTCATTTTCTCAGTGCCCTTGGTCAGGAGCGAAGCGGTCATGCTCGTGGCGCCGGCCCGTCCCTCTGGGTCGACTTCCGCGCCGGTCCGCACGAGCAACTCCGCGGCCAGTAACGGCAACCCGGGCCGCTCCGCCACAATCACGCGCAGGCCATTCTCGAGCCGCGCTTCCTTGGGCTGCACGAAGGTAATCACGTGCGGCGGCGCTGGCGGCGGCGCCTTATCGATCCCGCCAATTGCGGAGACGAGTTGAATCGCCGCGAAGTACGCGAGGCCGATGCTGCAAATAGTGCGTGTCTTCATCAGGACTTTTTCTCGCTCTTCTTCTCGCTCTTATCCTTGCTGCTGGCCTTCATCGATTCCGGCAGATACTCGATTACGACCTTCTTCTTGCCGGTAATATATTTGTTCAGCACCTCTTTGACTTGCGCCGCCGTCACCGCCTGCACCATCGCGAGATCGGTGTTCACGCGCGTGGCATCACCATAAACCACCGCGGCTTCTCCGAGGGCGCTCGCCTTGCCGTTGGCCGTCTCGCGTTCCATCAGCTTGGACGTGAGCAAGCGATTCTTCGCTTTGGCCAGCTCCGCCTCCGTCACACCTTTCTTGAGCACGTTTTCGATCTGGTCAGTGAGCGATTTTTTGGCGATCTCGACCGGTTTGCCGCTCGCCAACACTGCGCGGAAAACGAGCAGACCGAGATCTTCATGCAAATCGGCGCTACAGGAGACGCTCTGCGCGACCTGCTGCTCGTAGACCATGGCCTGATAGAGCCGGGAGGACATGCCGCCAGAGAGAATTTCCTCAGCCAGGGAAAGGGCCGGGGCGTCTTTGCTCTGCACCGACGGCGCGAGATAAGTGATGGCGATCGCCGGCAGCGGAGCCCTGGCGCTGTAGGATGTTTCAAGCTTGTCCTCTTTCCGCGGCGGTTCTTTGACCGTGACCCGCGGAATCTTCTCCGACGGTTTGCTAACGGCGCCGAAATATTTCTTGATCCAAGCGTCGAGTTCTTCCTGTTTGAAATCGCCGACGACAATGAGCGTCGCGTTGTCGGGCCGGTAAAAGGTGGAATGAAAGGCGCGCACTTCGGGAAGTTTCGACGCGTCGAGCTCCGCGATGTTGCCAATGCCCGGTCGCTTGTAGGGATGAACGGCAAACGATTTCCGGTCGATATCGAGAAAGAATTCGCCATAGGGATTTGCAAGAATTCTTTGCCGGTATTCCTCCTTCACCACGTCCCGCTCTGAGGCAAAGTTTTGATCGTTGAGAGCGAGCGCCGACATTCGTTCCGCCTCCGCCCACAGGATCGGATCGAGATAATTCGATGGCACGACTTCGTGGTAAACGGTGACGTCGTCCGCGGTGAAAGCGTTATTCTCTCCGCCGATGTTTTCGGTCAGGTCGTCAAAAGCATCCGCCGTCAGATGCTCGTTGCCCTTGAACATCATGTGCTCAAAGAGATGAGCAAAACCGCTGCGGCCATTTGGGTCGTCTTTTGAGCCGACGTGATACCAAACCTGCACGGCGACGGTCGGGCTCTTGTGGTCTTCGACGGTATAGACCTGGAGCCCGTTTGCCAGTGTCGCGTGTTTGAAGGCCAGCGGTGGAACAGAGATTGCCTTATTTGGAGGCGGGTTTTCCGCAGAGAGCAGCGCTGACGAGAAAATGAAGCAAGAAAGAGCGGCCCCAACGAGAAATTTCACAGATTGCGACCATCCCATGCGAAACTATTCCCGCAACGAGAATCCGTCGATTTACGTTGCGCCGCGAAAGGAATCGCCGCTTTCAGTCCCGGGATTTCCGGCGTGTCTTCGCGCGTTGGAGTTGCTTCTCATCCGCGCTGATGAGCGAGCATCCGATATCACGCAGTGCGTAGCGACCGATTACGGCATGGTTTTTCGTCTCGTACGCTTCGTACCAGAACTTCGCGGCATTCCAAAGATGTTCGGGCGCGCTGTTTCGCTCGGAGGCACCCGGGGTGATATCGAGGGCGAGCGCCTCGAAACAGTATTCGATAAACGAAGCCGCCGGAATGGGGCAGCCATCCCGCAGTGGATTGGTTCGCAAACCGAATGACCAAAAATAGCTCTGCCAGATGCCGAGAGTATCCCAGAAATTGTAGCGGATGCGATCGAGGTTAGGATCCTCGCAGCGCTTGGCAACCTTCGCGACGTCTTCGGAGGGCAGCGAAACGGAGACGAGCGCGACATTGGCGTCGCGTTTCGGGTCGGCGAAGATCTCCAGCCGCGATTTGGTCACGGCGTTCTTTTCCGGGGCCGGAAAGTCGGCGCTCCGGGTGTCGAATGGAACGTGGTAAATTACGGGATTACTCGTGCTCGCGCTCAAGGAATCGGAAGTCAGGATAAACGTGTGCGACCAAAGGCTTGGTCGAATATCCCAGCGCAAGATTGACTGCGCTCGACGCAGAGCAACCCCCGGCAGGTCGCGCGAGCCGATGAAGCCGATGAAGATCTGGCCTGTGCCACTCGACTTGCTGCCCAGTTTACTAAAGGCCGTTCGAAAGAAACTTATGTTGTCGCGGCCGGAGAATTCCTCCGTCACATCACTAAGTTCTTTGTTGGAGCCCGCGGTAGAACGACGAGTAGGGATTTGCATGATCGGCGGTTTCTAACGAAGGACTATTTCTTTTCGGAGGAGCTCACTATAAGAACGGGGAAAACTATTTTTGTCCACTCCCACTTCCCACCAGTGGACGTGGTTGTAGGGTCGGATGCAGCGCAGACTTAAGTCGAAGCGCACCGAGCCATCGCCGATCGGCACCATGCGCACCAGGCCGATATTATTATGAATGGTCGGTCGCGTCCCCGGGCGGAGAGCCGGGCGTTCGTCGATCAAATCGACGTCGATGGGTTGATGATCGGTCGCCGGACCGGCGACCCTGGGACGAGGCTTCTCTGGCTTCGGCGTGCTGAAGTAGGGACTGATCCGCGAGATGGGTGAGGTGACGAATTCCCACATTTCGGCGGTTGATTCGGGAGCGCCAGCCACCTTGCCACGTGATATTCGCCCGCAATGAATGTCGCCGGTCAAAATCAGGATTTGATGGGGTTTGCCTTCCGCGTTGCCGCCCGCGTGACTTTGCACAATCAGCCGGCGGAGGCGCTCGTAATCCTCCGTGAAATTTGAGAGCGAGTGGTCCTTAAAATCTCCATCTTCCTGGAAGACTGGTTGGCCGACTACGAGCACCCCGGGACCTTTGAGCCCATGAAACCACTTTTCCAGTGCGTTCCACTGCGCGATGGAGAAGAAATGCGGACCGGCGTCCGCATTCACACGCGTGCGCTCCGACCGCGTATCGGCGACAAAAAATGAGACGGGCGAGATGGTAAAAGAATGCCAGGCCGCGCCGCCCGGATTGGCACATTGCTGGTAGGCCCGGTAAAGATCGAGGGCCGCTTTCCCGAACGTTCGCCGCCCCTCTTCCGAGTATGTCCTTTCCAGATGAAACTGGCGTTCCGGATAGTCGTTCCAAAATTCGTGATCGTCGCAAAGGAAGTAATTCGGCGTGGATCGGAGCACGTCCTGATAACCGCGAGCGCCCCAATAGACTTCGTAACGCGTGTTGTACAAATCCAGCGCGCTGCGATCGCCCGGCCACGCGGACGGCCAGTCCTGATAAACCTGATCGCCGATCAAGAGCTTGAAGGCCGGTTTCTCTTTTTTGACGAGGTCCTGGACCACGCCGGAGTAGCCGCCGCCAGTCTGATCGTCGTCGCGCCAAAAACAGGATGCGAAAAGGAAGGAAAGACCCTCGGGCGGGAGTTGCGCCGGAAGAGACGACATTTCGATCCAACCCTCTCGCACAGGTTGAGCTGAATTATCCCGCGCCTCGGGCAGGTGGATTCGGTAAACCTCTCCTGGCCGCGGGACTTTGAGGGTCAGCTCCATTACTCCAAAGCTGCGTTGCAATGTCGGCACCTTCTGCGGTGCCCAGCTGCAATCGAACGTTTCGTTTTGGCCGTCGCTCACGCGCTCCACTCTTTCGACGACAGGTTGCGCCACGTTTCCATCCTGACGGCTGAACCAAATGCGCCAGCCCTGACCGTTTTCCAAAGGGGCTCCGGGGACAATCCAGTTTTGCATCGAGGGGGCACTCCGTTCTGACGACGAAATGCTCCGAAGCTATATCGGGGCGTCTCCTCTGGGACAAGTCTATTTTCGGCCCGCGCGAGGCCGTATCCGCCTTCGCCGCGGCGGGCACGCAGCCGTTCCTTTTCTTTCTTTCGTCAAATAGGCGCTTGCGCCTGCGCGACTCCAAATCCAAAATCCCCCCTTGCACGATCCGTGCGGAAATGGGCCTGTAGCTCAGTTGGTTAGAGCATGCGCTTGATAAGCGCAGGGTCGCTGGTTCGAGCCCAGCCAGGCCCACTTTTCGATTTCCGATTTTAGATTGGCGATTGACGATTGTCGGAGGGCGTGCGGCGCGTCCAGCCGGAGTAGACCAAGAGGCCGAAGATCGCTCCGGCGCTGTCGATCATCACGTCCCACGGCGAAGCGCCGCGTGACTCAACAAATGACTGGCGAAACTCGTCGCTCGCGGCCACGAGCACGCAGACGATCCACGCGCTCACGAAGAAAGT
>JBEEHC010000012.1:0-11139 GCA_041167205.1 Verrucomicrobiota bacterium | reverse complement strand
TTCTCGGATTCTCCGTACTTGCGGGCATCTGGCCCTTGCACACCTGGGCGCCGACCGGTCACGTCGCAGCGCCGACCGCGGGTTCGATGCTGCTGGCTGGAATCGTGATGAAACTCGGCGCGTATGCCGCGTTGCGCGTCGCGATGAATCTGTTCCCGGATGGATTCCAGATGTGGAGTAAATGGATCGCCGTGCTCGGCGTCATCGGGATCGTTTATGCGGCGGCGGTGGCGTTGCGGCAGCGCGATCTGAAATTCGTTATCGGCTACTCGAGCGTCAGCCATATGGGTTTCGTGCTGCTCGGACTGGCCACGGCGAATGCGCTCGGCGTCGGCGGCGCCGTGTTGCAAATGTTCTCGCACGGCGTGATTGCAGCACTCCTCTTCGCCGTCGCCGGACGCATGGTCTATCGCCGCACCCACACCCGCGATCTCGACGCCCTCTCGGAGATGGGACTGGGCCGCACACTTCCGTTCGCTGCCTTCTCCTTCGTTATCGCCTCGGCCGCCTCGATGGGCATTCCCGGTTTCAGCGGATTCGCGGCCGAGATCACAATCCTTCTTGGTGTATGGAAAACCTATCCCGCCGCCGTGCTGATCACTGGTGCCGGGATGGTGCTCGTAGCGGCGTTCACCTTGCGGGCGTTGAAGAAGACATTCTTTGACGAAAAATACCGGGCCGTCCGAGAGCAGGATGGACGTGTACCTGTCGATGCCGATTGGAACGAGAGAGGAGCAATTACCCTGGCGGAAAAGCTGGGCGCCAGTCTGCTGATCTTCGCAACGCTCGCAGTCGGGCTTTATCCGAAATTTTTGCTCGACCGGATTCTGCCCGCCGTTGAAGCGATGCGCTGGGTGAAGCCATGAACTACCTAGAGCTTCTCAAACTCGCGTCGCCCGAAGCGACCGTCGTTGTGACCGCGCTGGCAGTTCTCGCCCTTGGGCTCGCGAGCACACGCGGAGCCGGAATTTGCTCCGCCGTCGCCGCTGCCGGCATCCTCTTCGCCACGGCGGCAGTGCTCCTGTTGCCGGAACAGGCCACGCTTTTTCACGGAATGCTGGTCATCGCGCCGCTCACATCGCTCTTCAAAATCATCTGCCTGATGCTCGCTCTTTTTACCGTGATCCTCGCGCGCGGCCAGAGCACGCCCCGGCACCGTGGCGAATATCTCGCACTGCTCTTGCTCGCCACGATCGGACTCATGCTTCTCGTCGGAAGCGAGGAGCTGCTCATGATTTTCATCGGCCTCGAGCTGACCGGCCTGTCTCTTTATGTCATGGCCGGGTTCGACAAAACCGACCCGCGCTCGGCGGAAGCGGGCCTCAAGTACTTCCTCTTCGGGAGCACGGCGAGCGCGTTCACATTATTTGGACTCAGTTTTGTTTATGGGATGTGCGGGACCACCGGGCTCGCCGCCATCGGACAGAAATTGACTGCCGGTCCAATCGAACCGCTGCTCGCTGCCGGCATGGTCATGACCCTCATTGGCTTCGCCTTCAAGATCGCCGCCGCCCCATTTCACCTTTGGGCGCCTGACACTTATCAAGGCGCGCCGATTCCTTCCGCTGCGTTCATCGCGTCCGGTTCCAAGGTCGCGTCCTTCGTCGTGCTTGGAAAAATCGTGCTCGTCGGCTTCGGACCCGCGCATGGCAGCGCCGCCTGGCATGGGATGATCGCCGGCTGGGCGCCGGTCCTGGCCGTGCTGGCTGCTCTCTCAATCGCGATCGGAAATCTCGTCGCGCTCGCGCAGTCCAACGTCCGCCGCCTACTGGCCTACTCTGCCATTGCCCACGCGGGCTACACCTTGCTCGGCCTCGTCGCGGGTGGACGCGAGGGATTCGCCGCTACGTTGTTCTACACCACCGTCTACGCCTTCACGCTGGTCGGGGCTTTCGCCGTTGTAGCGCTGGTACGCCGCGAAACCGGCGGCGACGACTTCAAGAATTTTGCAGGACTCTGGTCGCGCTCGCCCTTGCTCTCAGGATGCATGACGATCTTCATGCTTTCCCTGGCCGGCTTGCCGCCGTTGGCCGGATTTTTTGGAAAGTTCTACCTCTTCAGCGCCGCGTTGCGCGCGGACGCAAACCACGGCCTGCTCTGGCTTGTCGCACTGGCGCTCCTTGGCAGTTTCATCTCGCTCTATTATTACCTCGCCGTGCTCAAGGCAATTTTCCTCGATGATCCTGAACCCGGAAATGGGAACCCTGAATCCTCGCCTTCAATCCACCTCGATTTCCTCCAGCGGATCTCGCTCGTCTTGCTCGGCGGAACCGTTCTCGTCCTTGGTCTGCTGCCCGGAGGTTTGGTGACCCTCATCGCCGCCTCCCTGGCGCCTCTTCTGTAGGGGGGGCGCTGCCCCCGCCGGGCTCCGATTTGCACGCGCAGGGGTGTTCTTGCCAGCGAGCCGATCGAAAGCAAAAGTCTTTTTCGGAAGCTTGACGAGACACAACACGCCTAGAAGAATCCTCCTTATGAAAAAACGAATCGTCAAAACTGCATCTCTCTCACTGACTGCACTTTTAGCAGCTGCCTCGATATCTTTCGCGCAAACTTCTTCGCAGCCGACGAGTCCGGCAGACGCCATCAAACCAGCGGCGGACGCCGCGCAGCCGGCCGCGTTAAACACACCAGCCACGACGACCACCAGCATGGCGGCTACCACCACCGCCGCCGTCCAGCCCAGCGCAGAGGACATGCAAAAAATGATGGCTCAAATGATGGAACTCGGGAAACCAGGCGAAAACCACAAGCTGCTGGCAGCGATGGCCGGTAACTGGACCTACGCTCTTAAAATGTGGATGGATCCGAAAGGGAAACCGCAGGAATCCAAGGGCACCACCACCAGGAAAGCGGTCATGGACGGCCGCTACTTTATGGCGGAGCACACCGGCAAATTCCAGATGCCCGGCGCGGACGGCAAGATGAAGGACATGAACTTCAAAGGCATGGCGATTGAGGGTTACGATAACGCCAAAAAGAAATTCGTTTCCACATGGATCGACAACATGAGCACCATGATCATGTACACTGAAGGCACCTACGACGCCGCGACCAAGACATTCACTTACACCGCGGATTGCGAGATGATGCCCGGGATGAAAGTAAAGATCCGCGAGGTGCTCAAAGTCGTCGATAACGATCATCACAACTTGGAGTGGTACGAAGATCGCGGCCAGGGCGAAGCCAAAACGATGGAGATTAGTTACACGCGCAAGAAGTAGCGACGACAGCCGCGCGTGCCGTCCGGTAGGGCGGGGTCGCTGACCCCGCCGGGGCTGCGCTCATCTTCGGGTATTGAGGTGTGCTCGCCGTAGCGAGCGCCCTAACAGATTCTGTTTCATAGGCTTGACGCTCCGGTGCGCACTGGGAAGAATCGCGCCTTATGAAAAAACGAATCGTCAAAACTGCGACCCTGTCACTGACCGTGCTTTTCGCGGCGGCATCGATGTCTTTCGCGAAACCGCAGGCTAAGGCAAGTCCAGCCGCGGCAAAATCGGACGCCACAAAACCATCGGCCGAAAGTCCCGCCGCCGCGGCCGCCAATACGAGCGCAGCCACCGCACCGGCGCCCGACGCCGAAATGATGAAGCAAATGATGGAACTCTCGAAGCCGGGCGAAAACCACAAACTGCTCGCGAGCCTCGCCGGCACCTGGACCTACACCGTCAAGATGTGGATGAATCCCGATCCGAAAGCTCCACCGATGACCTCGGCCGGTGTCGGCGTCAGAAAGCCCATCATGGACGGGCGTTATTTTGACTTCGAGGTCACCGGCAAAATGAAGATGCCCGGGGCCGACGGCAAGATGAAGGACACGGAGTTCAAGGGCATGTCGCTGGAAGGCTACGACAATGTGAAAAAGAAATTCGTCTCCACCTGGTGCGACAACATGGGCACCGGCATCTTCATGTCGGAAGGCACCTACGACGCCGCTTCCAAGACGTTTACCTACACGGGGGAATCTGAGATGATACCCGGCACAAAAACCAAGATTCGTGAGGTCATCAAGGTGGTCGACAACGACCATTAAATCCTCGAGTACTACGAAGATCGCGGCGGCCAGGAAGCCAAGACGATGGAGATCACCAACACCCGCAAGAAGTAGCGCTGGCTCGGATCTCTCAATTTTCAATTACAATCTCGGCCCGCTCTCGGTCGCTGCGGCGACCGGCCGCGGGCTCCAGGCTGGGCGACCGAACCGGAATCGTCCTACAAACCGCGGACTTTTCCCGGATTAGTGCTATATTCATCGATGTCTAAACCAACTGGTGCCTCTTTCTCGCGTCGTATGCCCGATAATATCAGCGAGGAGTTAGTGGCCGTGCTTTCGTCCCGGGCCTCATTTGAATTCAAGCCGTTGTTCGACATTATCCTGCTCAATCTCCGGGAACGAAACGCGGCCAGCGGCGGTGAAGAAATGCTGCGCCTGCGCGCCTACGAGAAGCTCCAGGGTCTCGTCAGCCAGGGCGTGGTCAACCGAACGGTCAAAGGAATCACGAAAAAATACAAGGGCGTCGCCGCACGCCTGTCGGTCTTAAGCGCCGAGATGAAAATCTTGCGCGCCGACTGGGACCAACGCGCTCTGGCGAAAGCTGCCGCGGCGAACTGAGCAATGCCAAGCGCGAAATCCGAATCTCGAAGCTCGAAACAATGCATGGAGTCCGCCGCGCCACGAAGCACGCGGAATTCCTCGCACTCTGCCGCAAGTTCCTCGATCATGACGAACCGATGCCGCTCGGGCCCTTCGCGATCCCTTTGAACCTAACGGATCTCATGGCCGGCGCGATGCGTTGACCGGCGAAATCCGGTACTCGATTGCTCGTGGCCTGCGCACACTGGGAGCACGAGCTACGATCGGGCGCGCGACCTCGGGAAAGGAAAACCGCAGACCCGTCGCAATCCATTGCTCTTCCCTTGAGTCCGCGTTCCATTTCAGTTACCTTGGCGTTTTTTCCTTGGCGAAGCTCCCTGGATGCCTATTCTCGGTGGACGGTAGGAGCAAACCCCCATTGGAGACCCCATGGCATACCAATACGCAGATTATTCGGAAAGATCGCAAAGGCTAATATCGGCGGGACAGCTTTTGCTCGAGTCATTGGATGACCAGAGCATCGATCGCAGCATCGCTATCCAGGATCTCGAATCTGCCGCACAGGCGGGCACATCATCTGAAGCGGTCTTGCGCTTCTCCGCTCCAGCTGGCGGTGGCGCTGCGCAGCCCGCGGAGCCAATTAGTCCGGATGACGCCCTGTCCAGCGTGCTTCTCGACTTGCAGGGCGCAAATATCCTTTTGTCCGCCGGCATTGCCCTCAATGAGCATGTCGGGAAACCGAACAAATCGTTGTTGAATAGCTCATTGGAGAACGCTGAAAGCTCGCGGGCGATAGTTGCATCGGATCTCAAGGCATTCGAAACAATGATGTTTGCCCCTAAGGCAGGCGTCAAATCGTTGGATCTGGAGGGAGCAAGAAAAGCATTCCGCGAGAACGCCGATGGCGTCCTCAAAGACATCGTTGATGATGCGAATGCGGTCGTGACCGATGTTCTGAAGAAGTTAAAAGACGTCGATGGCAAAGCGGTCCTGGCAGGCATCGATAAGCTAGGTGAGTCATTTCAAGTTGCCGCCGCGGTTGGAAAACTGATTCATCGGGGCATTGAATTACTGAATATGGCCCTCGAAGCGTTGGCGAAGCTCTTTGGAAAAGAGGCTTTTGCGAAGGTGAAAGGAAATGTCGAGAAAATCTGGGAAAAATTTAGCTCCGGCGAATACACCCACGATTTCTTGGCCTGGGCGTTGGACGTAAAAGGCACCGACACGTTGATCACTGCGGCTCTCGGTCAGCAGAATGTCGACTTCACCGTGATCGACAACGCGACCAACGATCTCCCTGGGCTTTCCGATAAATATAAGAGCAAGATGAAGCTATTGCGCTCGCTCCTGTCGGCGGTCGCGGTGGCGGGAAGCATCATCGCTCTACTTCATGTCGCTGCGCCTTGGATTCCTCTCGTCTTCGCCGGCATCTATGCGGCGCTGATCGGGGCCGCGGTTCTGGTCGCCATGGACTACGCCGACTCCGGGCATGTGCTCGGGTGGGTTCGCGGCGTTGGACAGATTGCCGGTAGCATTAAGCCATAGAACCAAGTGAAGTCGTGAGCCCTCAGAACCTGTTACTGGCGCGCCTGGATGCTTTCGTCACGGGCTATGACGAAGCCGAAAAAGCCATCAACTCGAAGGGTATCAACCCTAAATTATTCCAACGTGCCGCGCCCGACCTTGTCCACCGCATTTCCGAACAGCGGAAAAGGATTGAGGACCAACGCTCCAGAATTACGAAGAACCAGTCTAGCGCGGATTCCTGGAATCGCTTGCAGACGTACGAAGAAGAGGGTTCGATGCTGTTCGGCGAGTGTTTGGCTTTCCTCCAGGCTGCTCGCGCTCGCGGTCACGACGTAGATGCCGATTTATGTGAAATCGCCGACGCCCTGCTCGACGAGCTTGCCGGAGGTCTGACAAATATAGACTGGAAACGCTTTACCGTGCTCGCCACGGAGGAGTTTTTTTTAGACCTGGCGCAGATCATCCGGGTTCGATTTCCTTGCTCCGGGATCTGGGACTTGCCTGTCTCCGCGCATGAATTCGGTCATTTTGTCGCTGGCCGTCTCAACGTCACCCGGGCCGGCTCCCATAGCCTCCCGTTTCAAGAGTATAAGGAGGGTTTTAGGAAGCAGTATGCAAATCGGGGTGGTGAATGGATGTTTTATCTGGAGGAGTATTTCGCTGACGTCTTTGCCACTTTTGCGCTCGGCCCTGCCTACCTCTGCACCTGCTTGCTCCTCCGCTTCGACCCGGCATCGGCGCATAGCGAGAATGACAAGCGGCACCCAAGCTATGCCAAACGCGCCCACGCCATCCTGCAGACCCTTCGCCGTATGAGTCTGGAAAAGGATGCCCAAGGGCTCAAGACTGCCGCGGATGCGCTGGGCGAACTCTGGAATCAAACCCTCACTTCTGCGGGACAATCACTCACCGTTCCCGAGGAGGACGTCGTGGCCGGTTTGGTCTCCAGCTTCTACGAGATGCTGAAGAGCGGCGCCCCCTTGGCGCGTTTCAATCGCTGGGAGAATGCTAAAAAGCAATGCCCCTGGGTTGCCAAGGGAGAACTGCCCGCTGAGGTGCAGGCTACCGATTTGAAGATCTCTGACTTGCTTAACGCGGCCTGGCTGTGCCGGCTGAAACCCGATGCTGACCCTCGGGCATTGAGCGACAATGTCATTCGGCTGTGCCGCCTCCGCGTCGCGTGAATTAGATTTAGGCCATGGATGACGCGACGCTAATCTTGAAAATACGGGCCGAGGCGCTACGCGCGAACCTGGACCGGATCAAGGGGCTCCAGGAAGTCCCAAACCGCCGGACCGATTTGGACAAGCTGGTGGGACAAATCAAAGAAGCGCGAAACCTGCTCCTCGATGCTCGCCTTTTGGTCTCGAACGCCAGATTAGCGACTTCGGATCCTCTGCCGGACGTCAGTCAAAAATTGGCGGAGGCCGAAGCCAAAATGGAAAACGTTAGACTTGGCCATCAGAGCGCCGATACGCAGATCAATTTGATACGGCAGAAATGCTTTCCAATTCAGGAGCCCGGAATTGGGAGGGACATCGGGAAGGACTTGACCTCGCGGATAACGCCCCGAATTCAGGCCCTCAATCAATTTGAGGCGAATCTCGACAAGCCAGCGGTCGATCTGAAGCAACAGTGGGAGATTTTTGGAAACAAGGCTACCGAAATCAACCAGGAGGTCTTCGTCCAGTACATTGAATTTCTGCGCGGACTCGCGCTCCGCGACACGGGATTTGACGCAGGCATCAGCCAGATAGCCGACGAGCTTATCCAGATATATCCCGCTGATCGAATGAATTTTGATCAGACTCTTGCCATCCCAATCCGCCGCGAAGTGGCTATGAAGCTGGCTCGCATTGTCGGAGTCACGTTTCCGGATTGGACGATTTGGGCCTTGCCCTCTATCGCGCACGAGTTCTGGAACGTAGTCCCAAAGAACGACATTCAGGTTCAGAGCAGTCTGCAGTTCCAAGTGCAGCAGCTGACCGGCAACGACTTGGATGAGGTCGAATCCCGATTTAACGATTGTCTGGGTGATGCGTTCGCGACTTATACGATGGGGCCCGCCTATGCGTTTTTCGCGGTCTTTCTTTTGCTGGACCCTTCGTCACCCTTTACCGGCGAAGCCGGCCGGCCCGCCCATGCTGTGCGAGCCCACGCCATTTGCCAAATGCTCGAATGTATGGACTTCCAGGAATCAGAGTTGGAGGGCCCGTACTCCGAGGTGCGGAAACGACTCAAGGCCGCGTGGGAGAACGCAATCGTTCAGACAGGTGCGCAACCAAAGATAGACGTGGAAAAACAAATTAACGAGGAAAAGCAAGTCGCGGACGATAAGCTCCGCGTCACTGATTTGGTGAAGGCGCTCGGGACGACCCTTAAGGGCAGCACTTCTCCTCCGTTCACAGTCGAGATTTGGAACGACATAAATGGTTGGGTAACTCCCTTGTTGAAAGGTGAGGTGGACCAGATCCCACTGCCACACGGCGCGGAATTGCGTCATGTCTTGAACGCAGCCTGGCTGGCGCGCGTTCATAAGGATCGCAAAAAGGATATCACGGACATTGCCTACAAGCTGGCCCAGCGCATCAACAAATCCGCCAAGGGTAATTAATAATATGGGAGCGAAACCGCCCAAACCGACCCCCCCGACTCGGACATTTTCTTCTGAGTCGCCGACAGCGCCCTTCGCCGCTGGACCGGCCACTGAAACTCAGACTATCACTTCGCTGCAAAGCAAGCTGGAAGACGGTCGGCGCGAATATGCCCTTCGACACTACGCCGTCGTGGAACGAATTCTGAAGGAACTTGAAACCAGCCTCCGCGCCACCAGCGCCACCAACGCAACTCAGGAGCAAGTTGTCGAAGGGGATTTTCTCATGGCAGGCATCCTCTGCTTGCGAGGACGGCTCCAGAGCAGGTTGGGCTTGGAAGAGAAGGCTCGGACTGATCTCGCTGGATCGGTCCGCTTATTTGAAAAACACAAGAACGAACTGAAGCGACAGAAGGCATCCGCGCGCATCTCCACCGATTTCGGCATTGCGCTGGCCCGGATAGGTCGCGTCAAAGAAGCCCTGGCTCTGTTAAAGCGTGTCTGCAAGAGTGGTGCGGCACCCGCCGAAGCATTTGGTTACCTCGGATTTGCCTACAACCAGAGCCGCCGTTTCAAGCAAGCCGTGGAGGCGTACGGCAAGGGCCTGCAACTGGCGCCTGGTGATCCGACGCTTTTGCGCTACCTGGCAGAGACTCTGGCGGCCGCAAAAAGGGTCAACGAAGCGGTGCCAGTGCTTTGCGACGCTGCGGTGGCAGCATGGCGCATTGAGGATAAAGAAGCGGCCCAGGAACTGGCGGAACGGGCCTTGCAACTTGCGCCGGCCGACGCGCGAGTCCTCAACCTCGCCGTCAATATAGTATATGCGCGCCAGGATCCTGATCACGCGATGGCGCTCGTCGCCAGCGTCCTCGAGCGCGACCCCCATCACGTCTGGGCGCTTGGCCTGAAAGGACAATTATTGCGCATTTCTGGGAACCTGGAAGATGCGATGACAACACTCCGCGCCATCGACGTGCAGACACCCGACCTTGGCTGGATTCTGGTGGAGCTGGCTGGGGTCCTCCACCAGCGAGGTGCTGAGCGCGACACCGAGGCCCTCGAGCTGCTCGACCGGGCTTCCAAGTTGAATCCGCAGGATGATCGAGCACTTTACGAGCAAGCGCGAATCCGACTGGACCACCACGAATTTGAGGCAGCGGTCACCGCGCTGGAGCGCGCGGTCGAAATCGACCCCAAAGCCGTATTCCTTCAATGCGAACTCGGGCATGCCTTGTTTCTCCTTGGGGAACTCGTTCGTGCCCGGCAAGCCTTCGATGCCGCCTTGCGTCTGGATCCAAGATCGACCGCGGCTCTTACTGGCAAGGGCCATGTCCTGCGGCAGGAGGGCGACTTTGCTCAGGCGCTCGACCTTTATCGCCGTGTCTGGCAAGTGGAGCCGGCCAACCAGGTTGCTTTTCAGGCGATGATCGATGTCTTGATGGCACAAGCCCGCTTTGAGGAAGCTCTTGAGTTGCTCGAGGCTGAAATCGGGCGCGGTGAGCAGGTCTCCTGGGCTCAGTGGTGCAAGGGCCGAATTCTGCTTGCCCAAAAAGACTTCAAAGGCTCTGCTGAAGCGTTCGAGATTGCGGCGGCGTTGGACCCTGATAATGCAGAGCTAGCCTTGGAGTTCGGCAACGCGTTACTCCAGGTCGATCAGCACGACAGGGCCGGAGAAGCGTACGACACTGCCCTGCGGCTGCAGCCGGAATCGCCGGAATTCATGGCCATCAAAGCGTTTTATCTTTCAGACATTGCTTCCTTCGAGGAAGGCCGTGACCTCTTTAGTCGAGCCTTGGAGAAGGCTGCTGATCAAGCACTGTGGTGGGCCGGCCAGGGATGGTGCCTCCAGCACCTGGGCAAACCCCTGATAACTGATGCCCATGCTGCCTTCGAAAAAGCGCTCTTGACCAAAAACGAGGATGAGAGCGACCTCTGGTATCGCAAAGGCCTTGCGAATACCCTTCGCCGGTTAGGACGGGAGAAAGAGGCGAAGCCCGAGTTTGAAAGGATCATTCGGGAGCAAAAGTACAGGGAGGGCGACAATGCTCTCATACTCGCGGCGCTCGGCTGGTGTCATTACCGGCTGCATCGTTATGACGAAGCCGTGCGCCTAATCCACGCCTCGCTTTCCGTCGAAGAAAAGCCCTCGGCCCACTTTGACCTAGGTCTCGTTTTGCTGGCCAGCTCGCGGTCAACCCTGGCTTTGTCCCAATATTCTCGAGCCTCTGAGCTCGCCTCAAAAGAACATGTTCTGCGCCAGCGCGGATTGTATTACGTCGCGCTCTATGATTTAGTGGAAGCGGCCACCGAGCAGAACATTAGAAATCCAGACGGTGCTGC
Organism: Verrucomicrobiota bacterium; assembly: GCA_041167205.1. Lineage (GTDB taxonomy): Bacteria > Verrucomicrobiota > Verrucomicrobiia > Chthoniobacterales > UBA10450 > AV80. Next base: position 88 of record JBEEHC010000012.1, on the reverse strand, counting down.
CATTTTTGAGTTGCTGCGCGATCACCTGGCAGCTTCCGGCGTAACGCTGGCTGCCCTTTCCTGGCTCGGCCAACAGCTTCCGGAAAAG
>JBEEHC010000011.1:0-5343 GCA_041167205.1 Verrucomicrobiota bacterium | reverse complement strand
GATGGCCGTGTAGGCTCCCGGCGCGACTGTTTCCACCAGCGCCGCTTCCGCGTCGTTATTCGGCGCTAACCCGGCTGCTTCAATCTGCGCGCGTTGTTGCGGATCGTCTTTCCAGTTGTCGTTGGATCGGATCACTGTCCCACTCGCGTTCACCAGGTCCAGTGTCGGATTCGCCAGCGCATTCGGCACTCCAAGGCCGGTCAACGTCGGTCCGAGCGCGCGCGCCAGAATCTTGAGGCTCGCTCCGTTGCTCGGTGTCACGATCAATCCTGCGATCATGACGTTGTCGTCCACGTCCACAAATCCACGCGTGCTGATGTTCCCCAGCTTCGAGGCCGCGGCCTGATCCAGGTCGTACGCTTCCACCACCCCGACCCCCGTCGTCCCGCTTATCCCGCGCACAATCGCCGTGTAGCCCTGCCCCGGCGTCAGCGTCCAGATGATCGCCGATTCCAGTGTGTTGCCCGGCGCAAACCCGCTCGCCGCAATCTCCGCTTGCTGCGTCGAGTTATTCCAATCGTCATTACTGAAGAGCAGCGTGCTGCCCTGGAAGAGCTCCAGGGTCGGGTTTGCGAGCGCACCAGGTACCCCAAGCCCCGTGAGTGATGGACCAATCGCGCGGATGATCACTCGCTTCGGCGCCGTCCCCGTAGCGATCATCCCACCGATCAGGGCGTTGTCTCCGCTGAGAACGCGAAGGCGGGTCGAGATGTTTCCCAAAATCGCAGGGGGTGCCGAACCCAGGTTGTAGCCGATGACATCCAGGTTGATGCCTTCTGGCGAGGAAGTCGTGACATCCGAGAACTGACCTTTGCAACTGAAGGCGTTCTGCACATAGGAATTTGTTTGCGGGCAAACGTCGCTTAGCCAATCCCCAAAATCGCCGTTCGAACTCTGGTTGAAATCCACAATATCGGTATTCCCGCTGTTGATCGAAAAGTAACGCGAGCCGGTGGAAGTGAGGTTCCTGGTACCGGGCGCCGACCAACTGAATAGATCTTGCGGGCGAAGGTCGCTGCCATTGCCTATGTACGATCCCAGGCCGAGAACCTCATCGATCTCGTGCTCGGTCGTACGCAGCGCGTCAAAATTGCTGCCACTGGGAGGTCGGCTGAATTGGAATGGTTGGCTGGAATTCAGCGTTACGATGCCGTCGTAAGGGCCGCCAGCGCCCACGGTGCCGTTCGCGAACATCGCTGTCGGGGTATTTAGCCCGATTGCTCTGCCGTTTGCGCTCGAAGGAGTCATGTTGGTCGACAAGGAAGTTGCGGGCAGGCTGGCGTTCGCCGTGGCGTCATTCCCCGTTCTTGCGTCTGCCGTGAGGGCGTTTTTATACGTGTTCCAGGGAATCGTATAGACGACAAAGTTGCTCCGCCCGAGTGATGTTCCCATCGAAGAGCCATTGGGCGTGGTATTCGAGTAGCGGAAGAAAATCTTCACATTTATCGGATCGCTGAACAGGGACTGATAGATCGCGATCGCCTGGTTGATCATCGCCTGGATCGCGGCCGAGTTCGGGTTGCCCGTGATAGAAGTATCGAACGTCGGCGTGATAACCAACCCCGGACTAGTTATGTTTGTGGCGCTGGCGTCGGAAGGCACGACCGCTGGTGGCGCAGCAACTCGGTGTCGCGCTACCTCATTCGCCAAACTTTGCGGTTCGATTACGTCCCCTGCCAACCCTGACGCGGCCGATACTGGCTGAGCAATATGCTCGCCAGCTCGCGCCTGGTATACCTCTGACGTAGTCGGATTCTGATTTTGACCGGCTTCCTCTGCCCGGCTCAAAGCAGCGCCAACTGAACAGAGCGTCACAAAGACCGCGAGTGAAAAAGGAAGCGAAGAGCGCAAGGCACGGAAATTGGAGTCAGCTGCAAGCGTTTTGTTCATGGGAGTTCAATTAGACTTTTGCACTCCGCTGCAAGGCCATAGTCGCGGCCATTGGCGGAGCATCGCTTCGACATCTTCCGATGAATTCGTGGCGGAGCGAACGGATTTTACATAGAACTACGGCTTCGCGGCGTTCTTTACGATCTTGCCTTCCTTCATCACGAACGAGACGCGCTCGGTGGCGGTGATGTCACTGGTGGGATCGCTGGGCATGGCGACGATGTCGGCCAGTTTGCCTTTTTCGAGCGTGCCGACTTTTTGCGCGATGCCGAATAACTCGGCGTCGGCGGAGGTGCCGGCGCGAAGCGCTTCGATCGCCGGCATGCCGAGATCGACCATTAACTTGAATTCTTTCGCATTCTGGCCGTGTGGGTAGACGGCCGCATCGGTGCCGAGTCCGATTTTTACTCCCATCTTGACGGCGTTGCGGAACATCTCGGTCCGCGCTGCGGTGGCCGCTTTAGCCTTTGCTTGCAACACTGGCGGGTAGGCTTCGATCTTACCCATGATCCATTCGCTCGCCATCAACGTCGGCACCAGAAACGTCCCTTTGCTTTTCATGAGTTGAAGGGTTTCTGGTTTGAGAAACGAGCCGTGCTCGATTGAATCTACTCCGGCTTCGATCGCTTCGCGCGCTGCCTGATCGCCGTGGCAATGCACCGCGATTTTTTTGCGGAGTCGATGCGTCTCGTCGACCAGCGCCGCCATTTCCGCGGGAGTGAACTGCGGCGTATCCACTTCGTCCGTCATCGAGAGGACGCCGCCGGAAACCGCCGCTTTGATTACATCGGCGCCATTCTTGACCTGGAACCGAACCGCTTTTCGAATCGCGTCTGGGCCGTCCGCGATGCCGTCGGCGTAATCCGGCTCGCGACCGAAAAGAAAATCCCGAAAGCCGGCGGTGTCGTCGAAATGACCGCCAGTGGCGCCGATCCCATACGTCGCCACGAGCATCCGGGGTCCAACGATTATTCCTTTCGCGATCGCATTCCGAAGCGAGACATCGACAAAATCACGGCTGCCTCCAAAGCGGCTGCCCAGATCGCGCACCGTCGTAAAACCCGCTTCAACGGTGGCCCGCGCATTGGGTATCGCCATCAACGCTAGCTCGGAGACATTCGTCTCGAGCATCTTCAACCGGCGTTCATTAAAATTGCCCGTGAAATCAAAGGTGACGTGCGTATGCGCGTCCATGAATCCCGGCGACAGCGTCGCGTCACCGAAATCGATCACCTGCGCACCGCTCGGAATCGGCAGGTTGCTCCCGGCGTCGGTGATCGTGGTTCCCTGGACGATGACGACACCGTTCGCGATCAACGTCTTCGATTTGCCGTCGAAGAGGCGGGCGGCCTTCAGGACGGTAATTTGCGCAGGAGTATCCGCGACAGGCGCGATAGAGATTGATGAAACAAACAACGCGCAGACGAACCCGATGCGCGCGGGCCAACGACGTACTAATTGCAACATGCCTGCGGATATGAAATCCGCGGACACAAAGCAAGATCGTAGCCGAGGTGGATCGAGCGCTCCGTCGCTCGATGGGAGAAAAATCGCGCTTCGGAGCGCGCGATCCACCCAAAGACGCGTTCGTCTAATCGACGATCTCGAGGCCCATCTGGCGGGCGGTGCCGGCAATGATGCGGAAGCCGGCTTCGTCGCTGCGCGAATTCAAGTCTTTGCCCTTCGTCTTCACGATTTCCATGACCTGTTTGCGCGTGACTTTGCCGACCTTCGTCTTGTTCGGCTCTTTCGAACCCGCGGCGATATTCGCTGCCTTCTTCAAGAGGATCGCGGCCGGCGGGCTCTTCGTGATGAAGGTGAAAGATTTGTCCTTAAAAACGGTGATCACGACCGGCAGAATGTCTCCCGCCTGCTTCTGCGTGGCGGCGTTAAATTCTTTGCAGAACGCCATAATATTGACGCCGCGCGGTCCGAGCGCCGTGCCGACTGGCGGCGCGGGATTCGCCTGACCCGCGGGGATCTGCAATTTGATGTGAGCTACGATTTCTTTGGCCATTGCGAGAAAGTTGAGAGTTGAGAGTTGAGAGTTAGTAGTTGAGAGAATTTATCCCCGTTCGACCTGCCAGTATTCCAGCTCGACCGGTGTGGCGCGGCCAAAGATCGTGACGGACACGCGCAACTTGCCGCGATCGGGGTCGATCTCTTCGACGATGCCGTTTTGGTTCTGGAACGGTCCGTCCGCGACCTTGACGGTCTCGCCGACTTCGAAGCTGACTTTCGGCTTCACCTTCTCTTCGCGTTCCTGCATCTGCGCGAGCATGTTGTCGACTTCCGATTGTCGCATTGGGATCGGTTTGTCCTTCGTCCCCGCGAAACCGATCACGCCCGTCGTTTCGCGAATAAAATACCAGGTGCGCCCCACGAGCTGATTGTTCTCGTCGAGCAAATGCATGTTAACGATGAGATATCCGGGGAAAAATTTTCGCGTCGTCTCGCTTTTCTTGCCGCGCTTGATTTCCGAGACGCGCTCCGTCGGCACGAGCACTTTGAAAATCACGTCGCTCATTTCCTCGGTCTTGACGCGCTTCTCAATATTGTCGCGGACCTTGTTTTCCTGGCCGGAAAGCACGTGCACGACGAACCACTGATCTTTTGGGGCGAGAACCTGGGCCATATCAGTGGATGCGAGTGAAGTAGTGAATGAAGTTGATCAGGACGAAATCGAAGAGTGCGACGTATCCGCCGAGCAAAAGCATCGCGATGATCACCACCAGCGTCGAATCGGTCAGCTCCTTATAGCGGCGGATCCCCTTCTCTTTTGATTCCCAGGGCCACGAAGCTTTCTGCAACTCGGCCCTGACTTCGTTGAAGAAGTTTTTCGATTTCGTGAGCATGTCGATTATTCGGGCGAGTTGCGTTCAAACAGGTCAGGAGGGACTCGAACCCCCAACCGACGGTTTTGGAGACCGCTACTCTACCAATTGAGCTACTGACCTTTCGGAATTTTCGATTTTCGATTGCCGATTTTCGATTTTCGATTGGAAGAAAATCAACACCTCCAAGTTCATTCGGCAATCGCCCTTCGGCAATCGGCAATTCTTCGTCAGTCCAGAATTTCGGCTACGCGACCGGCGCCAACGGTTTTCCCGCCTTCGCGAATCGCGAACCGGATGGTTTTTTCCATCGCGATTGGTGTGATCAACTCGACTTCCACCGAGACGTTATCCCCCGGCATCACCATCTCGACGCCATCCGGCAGCTTGACGGTTCCAGTCACGTCGGTCGTGCGGAAATAAAATTGCGGGCGGTAATTAGTGAAGAACGGCGTGTGACGGCCGCCTTCCTCCTAGTTCAATACGTAAATATCCGCCTTGAATTTCCGGTGCGGCGTAATGCTGCCCGGCTTGGCAATGACCTGACCGCGCTCGACGTCTTCCTTCTTCACGCCGCGGAGCAGCACCCCGACGTTGTCGCCGGCGCGCGCTTCATCGA
>JBEEHC010000010.1:0-8566 GCA_041167205.1 Verrucomicrobiota bacterium | reverse complement strand
AGGCATTCGCGCGCAAAGATGTGACCAAAATAATCCACGGCGAGACCGGACCGGCGCTTCTCACCGACGCGGTCCGTGAATGCGGCCGCGAAGATGTGGTGCAGCCGGGCGAGCAATTCCTGCCCGTCCCCTGGTGGGAGTACGAGCGCCTCTTGTTTGACGAACAACTCGCGATCGATGGCTGTTTCGCGATCCACTTTTGGAACACCATGTTAAGGACTACCGGCGTGGACAAGAATGCCGACTTCCCAAAGAACAGCGCATTCGAGCGTCTCAAGCGCCGATATCTCTAGGACTCGCGCTCGTGACGAAGGAATAATCACGCAGTGACTCTTTCTGATTACCTCCGGGCTTCGAACAAGACGCTGATCTTTACCGGCGCCGGCATCTCTACGGGCAGTGGCATTCCGGATTTCCGTGGACCGCAAGGCGTGTGGACCCGGCGGCAACCCGTCTACTTCCAGGATTTCATGACGTCTGAAGCGGCGCGAATCGAGCACTGGGATTACAAGCTCGAAGGCAGAGACGCCTTCCGCGAGGCTCAGCCCAACGCCGTTCATCATGCGATCGTTCGGTTGGAACAAGCCGGAAAACTCCGCGCCGTCATCACGCAAAACATCGACGGGTTGCATAGCCTTGCCGGGACCAGCGCGGAACACCTTGTCGAACTTCACGGCACAAATGCGCGGATCGAATGCCAGACCTGTCACTGGCGGGGCGATCCGGAGCCACACTTCGAATATTTCCGGGTCAATCGCCGGCCGCCACTCTGTCAGTGCGGCGGATTCTTGAAACCGGCCACGATCAGCTTCGGCCAGAATCTTGACCCGAGAGAACTCGAGCGCGCGGGCGAGGCGGCGATGGAAGCCGATCTGGTGGTGGCGCTCGGCTCCACTCTCTCAGTTTATCCAGCCGCTTCGTTTCCGCTCATGGCCGCGCAGCGCGGCACTCCTTACATCGTGATAAATCGCGGAGCGACCGACCACGATCATGACCGAGGCGTTACCCTTCGTTTGGAGGGCGAGGTGAGCGAGCTCTTTCCACCCGCGGTTGCTACCGCGCTGGCGTAAGGCGCGGGGCCAAGGACTGTTGCCTTAGCTTTGCTGCGCATTTCGTCACTTTATACGCAGTTAGCGAAACCCTTTGAAACATTAGGCGCAAAAGGTTCTTGAAACGATCCCGTGAGAACTGGCATTCTTTCCAGCCAACCCCGACGCGAAACCCAGAATCGAGAGTAATTCGATTCTCACCCTCCAAGAAAGAATCCCCAATGAGATTATTGAAAACAGTGACGATAGTGTTGGCAGGTCTAGTGTTCGCAATAATGGGAGCCGTCACGACTTCCCAGGCGGCCAGTCCAACGCCCGAGCCAACTCCATCCCCCTTTCCATCTCCACCGACCAGCCCAACCCCTGTTCCGGTACTCTACTTAAAATCGGAGGAACACTATACGGCCGGCGGCAAGAATTGGGTCCGCCATCAGTACGATGTGCTTAATAAGGCAGATTACCCCGCGGCGCTTTTCGCGCCCGCGCCCAATCTGCCGCCGTGCGGCGCTAACCCAAATTCTTCCCGCGCCTGGGTGGACTTCTTCGATCAAGCTGGAAAGCGCCTCTACGGATTTTGCGCTCTCGGTAAGCCGGCGGACCTTGGCGACATCTGGTTTGCCACGGAGGAAGGCGTGATTCCTCCCAGTTGGGTCTACATCGAGATCAACGATCGCCAGACGAATACGAAATACAAATCCAACCTCGCTGATACAACGCTTTAGCTACAACGCGTGTAACGTTTCCGAGGTGGGATTGACCCGGCGCCGTTCCCTGATTGCGCGGGCAGGTCGGTGGTCGTGATGTCCAAATCGAAGCGAGGGTGAGAAAGCGTCGCGTCCCAGACTTTTCAAGTTACAAAGTTCGCGGAGAGGGCATGGAATCCCATTCCATCAGCGCCTTTTCAACTTCCTCTCCGTTGGCACTCAGCCAGGCGCTTGCCTGATCTCCTATTTCTTCGCCGTAAATGCGATGTGAATAGACAAAGGAGAATCCTTTTCCATCCACCAGCTTGAATCGGGCAAAGGCGACCTCGATGAAATTGGGCCGGGTAAAGACCACGGCGATCAAATGCTCCGCCAAACGATCTGCCTTGCGAGGGACCGAACGCGTCTTAAGCACACTGGCTTGATGACGTTTGTAATTTTCCAGAACGGCATTGGCCGTCGCTGCCAGACCGTCACCATCGCCGGCATCCGGATACCCGTTTATAGTCATCATGTCGGACCACTTCTCGAGGTCCTCCTGCTTTTCAGGCGTGACTTCGTGTTGATCGTTCTTCGACCAGCGAGGGAAGTAACCAACGTCCCTGAAAACGAATGCTCTCGGTGGCGGACCAGCGGCGTGGCTCTCTTCCACCTGACCCGTGCCGCAGGCCACGGCCAGTGCTACAAAGATTCTCAGTGAATGAATTCTCATTGTTCTACTCCTGGTGTGATCGAGTTTCGCAGAATGATCGCAATTTGCGACCCGTTCAAGTCGAAACGATTCCCCCGATTGCTAACTCACTGACTCGCTAAATAACTCATTGGTCGCCGGCAAACAGGACCAGAATCTCCTCCGCCAGGCTGCCGACTTCTGTCTTCTCGTCATTGCTCAGGACGGCGATGGTAAGGCCTTTCTCTATATCCAGGAGAAGGTAAGTCGCCGTCCCACTCCAACTGCCACTGTGTGAGACGGTATGCCGCTTCTTATCTATCACCCAGCCGAAGCCGTATCCGTCGCCATCCTCGTCCCTTATCGGTTTGCCATTGTCATAATGCCCATCCCTCCACGCGAGCTCCTGGGATTGCCTGCCGATCAACTTGTGATCGCGCAGTGCTTTGTCCCATAAGCTAAGCTCGCGAACCGACGTATAAACATTGCCATCGCCTGTGATGACGGTTGGCACGAATGACCGCTTCACTTTCCCCTTTTTGTCCGTCGCGTATCCCTTCACCGTCCGGCTCGGCAGCTTCGCGGTGCCGTCGAGAATGATGGTGTGCTCCATCCCGGCAGGTGCGAAGAGACGATCGTGCAGGTATTGCGCGAAGCTCTGCCCGCTCAGCCGCTCGACGATCAACGCCAGTAACACGTATCCCGAGTTGTCGTATTCGTACTTTATGCCGGGTGCACGCCGTGGCTTGGTCCCGTTCAGCCATTTGAGATGAGCCTCGGGTGTCATGGACGCGAACTCCTCGTCGCTACCCTCCCAGTCATCACTGGTATAGTCAGCTAACCCGGAGACGTGGTGCAACAGGTCGGTTACCGTGACCGCTCGCCCCTTCACCGGCACCGCGAAGTCCTTCAGGTAGTGCGCAACCGGTTGGTCGAGTTTCAGCCGGCCCTTCTCGACCAAGGTCAGAATCGCGACCGCGGTCATATTCTTCGAGACCGAGGCAAGGTCAAAGAGCGAGTCGAGCGTGATCGGAACACCGGCTTTTACATCAGCCATCCCATAACCAGCCATGTATAACGGCACACCGTGCCGCGATATCAGGATGGCTACGCCCGGCCCGCTAACGTCAATCGTCTGCTCAACCAGCGCGCGGATCTCGCTCTCTCGCCGGTTCTGACCGGCCGCGGCGAGAGCAGCATTCGACGCCCCTGTCGTGAGCGCAATGACCGCAAGAAGAAGCGCAGGGCGAATCATTTCCTGCCTTTCTCCAGGCCTGATAAGGCGTTACTGGAAATCGTTATCCTTCATCGGCTGCGCGAGCCCGCTGCCTTCACCCGAAAGAAGATCTACTCGAACGATTTGGTCGTTAGGCTCGGCTACCGGTCCTTCCCAACGCAGAAAGCCGGCCGGAGCGGGATTGGTCAGCCAAACATGCGTGTCCGGAACGCGCACAAAGAGCTTCGCGATCGCTGGCAGCTCCGGATGGATCACGAAGTGATCGCCCTTCAGGCTTCGTCCGGACATCTCCATCCGATCCACTCCCGCGTGCGATAGCTGCACGGTGACTACTTGCGGCTGCGGCCTGAAACCAACGGCCTTAAGTTCGATTCGTTCCCCATTGAGAAGGCGCTTGCGCAGGTTCTGGAGCGCGAGGGTGAAGCCGAAGCCGGCAAAGGACTTCCCGGGTTCCACCGCGATTGTTTCTTCCCACTGTTTGAGCTCGTTCTTCTCCCGCTTCTGCGCTTTTGCGGTTTTCGAGGCAAAATTGACGCCGAATTCGCGAATAATCTGCCCGCCCTTGCTTTCTCGCCACGACCATTCTTGCTGGACCAGCTCCGGCTGCTGCTGGAAGACCGCGTTCTCTTCGATGCGCTCACCGTTTTTGAACTTATAGGTGAGTTTGACGTGCAACCGATCGTCTTGCACCCACTGCATGAACTCACCCTCGGCGAGCATCTTTCCGTTTGCATCCCGGAAAGCCGGATAGCCATGGGCGAGGCCCGAAAGCGAGGTCAGTTCGACCGGTCGCGCTGGTTGAGCAAGAAGTAACGCGGTCGTCAGAACTGCCAGCACTAACTTCGTTGCTTTATAGCTGTTTGTTCTTGTCGCCATGGCTGTGATCACTCTCCTTCAGCGAAGGCCGAAACGACAATCGCCCGCATCGGAGCGCGGATGCTGGATGGCCCAAAGCGCTTCTTGATTGCGTCAGCGACGGCGTTGGTAATGATCGGAAGCAGGGATGGGTCGCGTTCCGCGATGGCAACTGCCACTGGGGTTCCCTGCACCAAACCTGTCGCTGCGTCTTTCGCCTGGCTTGCGCCGACCTTGACGATAGCTTCGATTTGGACCTCTCGAAAACCGGCTCCTTCCAACACGCGTCTAATCTCGTCCCGATCATAATATCCAAACGGGATCTCATAGAATAACGGCGGGTCTTTGTCGAAATAGCTTGCGATTGTTTCGTGAGCGATCCGGGTCAACTCATTGTGCTCCAGGGCGTCCCATACATTGAAGAGAAACCGCCCGCCCGGCTTCAGAACGCGGCGAGCCTCGCGCGCGGCCAGCGCCTTGTCCGGCACAAACATGATTCCGAACTGGCATACGACTGCGTCGAACATCCGATCGCCAAAAGGCAGGCTGCATGCGTCCGCCTGGAGCCATTGCACTGCTTCCTCTTGCGCGAACTTATCTGCCGCGTTCCGAAACATCGGCTCATTCAAATCCGTCGCAGTGAGGTTGACGGTCGATGGAAGGCGACTACGAAGAACGCGCGTCAGGATGCCGGTGCCGCAAGCCAACTCCAGGACCGAACCGTTTTCTTTTACCTGCAAACGCGCCGCCAAGTCCTCCGCGTACGGCTGAAACAGGAGGGGTCCGAGGTAGCGGTCGTATGTCGCCGGGATGGATCCGGAGAATTGGATGTGCTCGTCTTTCATGAGGTCGTCCCTAAGCCCGCAACCTCACGCCAACCCCCTTTCGCTAGCGACGAGCGTAGCCGTCCAGCAAAGCGTCAATGCTCTTGTCGGCCCGCGCGGGGCGTCCGCTCGGCAGATGAAGACGGACGCTCCCTTCCGGCAATCCAAATACTCTTTCGATCTCGCGTTGGCCGGAAGCGACGGTCGCGTCGCGCCGAAGATTAAACGTGCGGCGCGCCGGGAACTGTTTCTTCGCGGTCTTCCGAGCCATTAGGTGAGTTACCCCAGCCCCAACGCTTCAATGACCGGCCGATCGATTTGGCCAGTAGCGTCCAGGCCATGATTTCGTTGGTAGCGTCTCAGAGCATTGCGAGTCGCTGGCCCGAAGCTGCCATCGATCGCGCCACGGTAGTATCCTTGCCTGGCTAATGCTGCCTGGACCTGGCTGACACTGGAATCCCCGTTACCGCTATCATATTCGGGCTGTGAGTATTCGCTCGAGGCATAGCCATCATCGTAATAGCCGTTATCATAATAAGAATAGCCGCCGTATGGGTAGCCATATCCGTAGTAGGCCCAAGGATAGAATCCCAAGTCAAAAATCACCCAGGAATTGTTGTGCCAATGACACCGGTGACCATGCCAAAAGTGGTCGCGGTTCCGGTTCCAGTTCGGATGCTGGCTGGCGCTGTGCTGCGCGATGACCCGGCTGCTATTGTTGAAGCCCGGCGGCCGTAGAGCAGCGGTGCGAGCAGCTGCGAGCCGCGGGCGGGAAGCAGAGTAGGTCCGAGGGTTGAGGGCCGTCGTGCGATTAACGGTGAGCCCCGGACCGCGGACGACTCTGTCACGAAACGCTGCCTGCGATGTGAAACGTGGGGATGGGCCAGAACGAGAGTCGGTCCTGTTACGAAACGCCCCTTGGGAAGAGAAGCGCGCGGCTGGAGAAGAGAACCGGGGACCGCCACCCGAAAAGCTCCGGGGACGGCTGGAAAAATGCCCGGCTGACGCCGAGAAATGAGGAGCGGCGTGGAACGAGGGAGCGCTGCCCCGGGAACGGCCTTCCGCCGGTTGGAGCAAAGCAACGCTCGCGGCCATCACCACACTGAATGTGCCAATGATTTTCATGCCCAAACCTACGCCTCAACCCCGCTCCCAGCAAATGCGGCGAGTTCGATTCCGGACCGAAATATCAAGCTTGTTTTTCGAAAGGAATATTTGCCAGTGTGGCCCGATGAAGATGCAAATCCTGGGATCCGTCGCACTGATGGCGTTAACGGCGCCCGCGTTATTCGCAGCTCCGCCAGCGCCGGAAAAGACGATCGGAGTCGACCTCGCCCTGCGTGATCTCGCCGTAAAACCCGGCGACGACTTCGATGCCTATGCGAATGGCGCCTGGCGCAAGACCACCGAAATACCAGCCGATCGTTCGAGCACGGGCGTGGGCTTCGAGGTTTTTCAGAAAGCGGAGAAGAGAAACGCGGACCTGGTCCGTGAGGCGGGGGCCGGCAAGCCGGGTCCGGGCACGCCACAGCGGATGATCGCCGACTATTACGCGGCCTACATGGACACGGCCGGGATCGAAAAGCGCGGGCTCACTCCACTCAAGGAGCGGCTCGCCAAAATCGCCGGAATCAAATCGAAGACCGACCTCGCCCGTGCGCTTGGCCAGCAGCTTCGCGCCGACGTCGACCCGCTCAACGCCACCGAATTCTGGACCGAGAACCTGTTCGGTCTCTTTGTCACGCAAGCGCTGAGCGATCCTTCCCGCACCGTTCCCTACTTCTTGCAGGGCGGGCTCGGCATGCCCGACCGCGAGTATTACGTCTCCGCCAAGCCGGAGATGGCAAAACTCCGCGACGCCTATCAAGCCTACATCGGCGACATGCTGAAACTGGCCGGGGTCAGCGAGCCCGCCGCAAACGTGGAGAGGATCATGGTTCTGGAATTGAAGATCGCCGCTGCCCATCTCGACCGCACAACGAGTGAGGATGTCCACAAGGCGAACAATCAGTGGAGCGTCGCTGAGTTCTCGTCCAAGGCGCCGGGACTCGACTGGAACACCTACCTCGGCGCCGCAGGACTCGACAAGCAGAAGACCTTCATCATCTGGCAGCCGGGCGCAATTAAGAGTCTGTCGGCGCTGGTCGGCAGCGAGCCGCTCGAGACCTGGAGAGACTGGATGACCTTCCACACCCTCAACCAGAGCGCCGCGTTCCTTCCCAAAGCATATGACGATCTCCACTTCGGCTTCTACGGCAAGACGTTGCAGGGAACGCCGCAGCAGCGCGACCGTTGGAAGCGCGCCATCGCCAGCGTCAACGCAGACTTGGGCGACGCGGTCGGCAAAATCTACGTCGCGAAATATTTCCCGCCCTCGTCCAAGACCGAGCTACAGGGGATCGTGAAGAACCTGCTCACCGCCTTCGACCGGCGGGTCGATGGGCTCGAGTGGATGGCGCCCGCGACCAAGGCGCAGGCCAAGGCAAAGATCAAGACGCTTCGAGTAGGTGTAGGTTATCCCGACACTTGGCGCGACTACAAGGGCCTTGTCATTCGTCCCGACGATCCCGTTGGGAACGCCTGGCGCGCGGGCGAATGGGAATATCGGCATCAGCTGGCCAAGTTTGGGAAGCCAATCGACCAGAACGAATGGTGGATGACTCCGCAGACGGTCAATGCCGTCAACCTCCCGCTCCAGAACGCACTTAACTTCCCGGCCGCGATTCTCGAGGCGCCTTTCTTCGATCCGAAGGCCGATGCCGCTGCGAACTACGGCTCTATCGGCGCAACCATCGGTCATGAGATCAGCCATAGCTTCGACAATACCGGGGCCGAATTCAACGCCGCGGGGAAGCTGGAAAATTGGTGGACGCCCGAAGACCAGGCCCATTTCCAGCAGGCGGGCAAGCGGCTTATCGATCAGTACAGCGCCTATGAGGTATTGCCCGGCCTGCATGTCAACGGCGAGCAGACCCTCGGCGAGAATATCGCGGACGTCGCCGGCCTCGCCGCGGCCTACGATGCCTACAAGATGTCACTCCACGGCGCGTCCTTGCCTGTAGTCGACGGGCTCACCGGCGATCAGCGCTTCTTTCTCGCCTTCGCGCAGGGCTGGCGGCACAAAGCGCGAGAGGCGGCGCTTCGTCAACAGATCGTAACCGACGGCCACGCCCCCGCTCCCGAACGCGCACAAACGGTCCGCAACCTCGACCCTTGGTACGAAGCAT
>JBEEHC010000009.1:0-8693 GCA_041167205.1 Verrucomicrobiota bacterium | reverse complement strand
CACTTCCGGCACACTCTCGCGGCAGGAAAAATCGGCGACATCCCGACGACGATGAGCCGGTCAGGTGAAAAGAGTAAGCCGACCAAACGTTCGGATGCTACACTCGTTACACCCGACAAGCCGTGCGCGAATAGGATTTCCCAAATGAAGATGAGTTCCGACTATGAAGAATATTATCAGCCTCATCGCGTCGATATGAATCGAAGAATCCGCCTCTTGTTGATACTGGGACTGCTGTTGACAACGGCGCATCGCTTGCCCGCGCCGATCCAGGAAGGCCCGCAGACAACGCCAACTCCGACTAACGAACCAACTACTCCAAAGAAGGCGCCAATCGCGCCGGCAACCAGCGTCGAGTCTCCAACCGCAAAGTCAAAAACAGGACGGTTTGCCGGAACTTGGACTGGGATGGTGCCCTTCAAAGATCCCTTTGCCAATGGCGGTGGTAACCAACAGTGCGATTTTATTATCAATGATGAGGAAAACAGGCTGACCATTCGAGTCAGTAAACCCGGGACCGGTTCGTACCGCACGGCCACAACCCACTTGCTCGTAATCGGGAACACGGCCACGGGAAAGGGCGGCCTTTTCAAACACATGAATTGCATGCTGACGCTGATCGGCGACGGAAACACCGCCACGGTCGTGGTTCGCGACACCATTTGGGGCACCAGCTCGGGAACGGTAAAGAAAATGAAGTAAGGAACTCTGTGTCTGCGATCCCCCCGGATCTTCAGCAACTGAAGAACTCATGCTTGCCTTCGAAGCCTTTGAGTTCGTGCGCACCGGCTGGCTCCCCTGGCATGAGTTCGCCGAGCTTCGATTTCCCTGCCGCGCTGGTGAGCAGCGCAAGACCTAACGATCCCGCGAGCTTCTCCATTCGGAAAACGAAGTTCACCCCTTTGCCCATCAAGCTTTCTTCGCCCATCGATTCCATGCCGCCGATTGCGACCGGGCCAGAATGCAGCGCGATTCGGAAGCGGGGCTCTTGCCGGGCCTGAATCGCTTTCAGAGCCATCAGTGCGTTCACGATATTCTGCGACGCACCTTCGTCATCGCGCCAATAAGCCAGAAAACCGTCGCCCAGATATTTATTAATCAATCCGTGGTGCCCTTCAATAATCTCCTTGCAGGTGGAGACCCAGCCGCCAATTACCGTAGCCAGCTTATCGCTTTCCATACTTTGACTAAGCGGTGTGAAATTCTCGACGTCGGCGACGAGAAGCCAGCAGGGCACATTCGCGACTTCCCGGATCGTTCGCTCAGCTACAGTAGTCTGATATTCTTCCGTGATTTCGAGTGGCTGCCGGAAAATGTAGTTGGTGTCCCCTATCGTGACCTGGTCAAAGTCAACAAGCCGCACTGGATTGTGAACGCGGCGTTTATTCAAAAATGTGCCGTTGATGCTGCCGAGATCGATTAACCAAAACTCGCCGACATTCTGGACGTTTATGATCGTGTGGCGTCGGGAAACCTTCGGCGAGTCCAGGACAACACAGCTTTTTGGGGACCTGCCCATAGAGCAATTGCCTCGAATGGGAATTCGATCCCCGGTCGCTGTTTCCAACCAGGCTCCTTCCTTCTCGAGACTCACGACAGCGTTGTAATCGAACCCTCGGAAAAGAAAAAGCCTTCACATTTGTTGGGGAGGACCGGCGAATCATTGCAATGTGATTGGCAGCAGCCGCTGCCGAAAGAAATGCCGTAGAATTTAGCGGGGGGACATCCTTCCACGTGTTCGGGCTTTCGGACGTGCAGCCGTACGTCCCTCGAAGTCATTGCCTCGCACGAACAACATTTTGAATCCGAATCGGGAGTTGAGCGCATCTCATCTGAGAACTCGCGACAATGCAGACGCTTTTCCAGGACCTTCGCTATGGCTCGCGCCAGCTTCTTAAGCGCCCCGGCTTTACCTTTCTCGCGATCATCTCAATGGCGCTGGGCATCGGCGCCAACACCGCCATCTTCAGCCTGGTCGATACCGTGGTGTTCCGTCCTTTGCCAGTCCGCAACGCGTCGGAACTTCAAGAGCTATACGGGACGCTGCACAATGGCGCCGACTACACGATCCAGTCCTACCTGAATTACAAAGACTACCGCGATCGCAACCAGGTCTTCTCCGGCTTAATCGCCTATCGCATCGCCGTCGCCAGCCTGAGCCACAACGGCAACAACGAGCGCGTCTGGGGCACCATGGCCTCCGCAAATTACTTCGATGTCCTTGGCGTGCCGCCCCTTCTCGGTCGCGGCTTTCTCCCGGAGGAAGATCAAACCCCGAAATCCCACCCGGTCGTCGTGCTGAGTTACGGTTGCTGGCAAAAACGTTTCGCTTCGGACCCCGCGATCGTCGGCCGCACCGTCCTGGTAAACAACGTGCCGTTCACGGTGGTGGGCGTCGCGCGGAAAGGCTTCATCGGGACCGAGGTCGCCTATTCGCCCGAATTCTGGACGCCCATGATGATGGGTCCGGTAATCGAACCGGGCAGCAACTGGCTCGAAAATCGCGACAGCGACAATAGTTTCGTCGTCGGACGCCTCAAGCCGGGCATCACCAAGGCGCAGGCGGAAGCGTCCCTGCGCGCGCTGACGTTCGAGATGGGGAAGGAACACCCGACCGAGAATGCGGGTCGCGGGATCGAGCTGATTCCGCCCGGCCTATTCATTCCCGACATTCGGAATGGTGTTTTCGCGTTTACGGCCGTTCTCGGAGCGGTCGGTTTCCTCGTGCTCCTCCTGGCGTGTGTGAACCTTGCTAATCTGCTCCTCGCGCGGGCCACGGAACGGCGTAAGGAAATCGCCATCCGTCTCGCCGTCGGAGCGAGCCGGCGCCGGCTCATCCGGCAATTGATGACGGAGAGCGTCATGCTTTCGCTGGCCGGCGGAATTTTTGGCGTGCTGGTCGCGGCAGCAATCAATCGCGTCGTTGAGCGGGTCGATTTTCCGATCGACATCGCGCTCGTCTTCGATCTGCGGATGGATTGGCGCGTGCTTTCCTTCACTCTCGGTCTCTCGGTCCTCACCGGAATGCTGTTCAGTCTCATTCCAGCGTTGCAATCATCGAAGCCGCATCTGGTCCCGGCGTTGAAAGACGAAACGTCTATGGCCGGTTTCCGGCGGTCCCGGTTGCGCAACACCCTGGTCGTCGCCCAGATCGCGCTCTCGCTTGTGCTCCTCATCAGCGCGGGCCTTATCGTGCGAAGTTTGCAGGAAGCGCAACGGATGCGGCCCGGGTTCAATCCCGAGAATGCCGTTGCGTTTTCGTTTGATGTCGGGTTGCAGGGTTACGACGAAACGAAAGGGCGCGCCCTCCAGAAACAGGCGCTCGAGCGGATCCGGGCTCTTCCCGGGGTCCAGGCAGCCGCTCTCGTGGACAACATCCCGCTCAGTCTCAATTACAACAGCGCGACTATTTACCTCGAGGGACAACCGCCCACTCCCAGCAGCCAGCTTCCGCTCGCCATTCCCAGCTCGGTAAGCCCCGATTATTTCCGAACCATGGAGATCTCACTTCGCGGCCGTGATTTCGCCGACCGGGAGGAAAAGCTGGAACATCGGGTCGCGATTGTGAACGAAACCTTCGCAAAGAAGTTTTTCCCGGGACAGGATCCGGTCGGAAAACGGTTTAATTTCAGCGGCGCGGACAAACCGTTCTGGGAAATCATCGGCGTCTGCGGCGATGGCAAATACAACAGTTTGGGCGAAGAACCGAAGGCCGCGCTGTTTCGGCCGCAACTGCGCGACTACAGCACTGCAGTGTCAATGGTCGCGCGGACGAAAGGCGATCCGAAAACGGTTTTGGCGGCGATGCAGCGCGAGATGAGGAACCTCGATCCCACGCTGCCGCTTTACGGCATGAAGACACTCAAGGACCACATGAAGATCCCGCTCTTCCCGGCGAAGATTGCAGCGGGAGCGCTCGGAAGTTTTGGTGTGTTGGCGCTGGTCCTGGCGGCAGTCGGGATCTACGGCGTCATGTCGTATGTGGTAGCCGGCCGCACGCGTGAGATCGGTCTGCGGATGGCGCTCGGCGCGCAGACCGGGAATGTCCGCCGCTTGATTCTGCGGCAAGGCATGACGCTGGCGCTGATTGGATCAGGCATCGGGCTCGCCATCGCTTTCGGGGCGACGCGGCTGCTAAAGAGCGTGCTCTACGGAGTGAATGCCGTCGACCCTCTGACGTTCCTCGGCGTGACCTTTTTGCTCGGCACCGTAGCACTCCTGGCCTGCTGGATCCCGGCCCGCCGGGCGAGTCACGTCGATCCGATGATCGCGTTGCGCGCGGAATAGGGAATCTAGCGTTTCCGGGCCGACGGACGCAGAATCAAATTTCCCAGCCAATCCGGATGGGCGACGCCGCTCCGATAAGCGTTGAGCGATTCGACCGACGAATTGACGCGCAGGTTGCTGTAGGTTTGATCCGGATTCTGCCAGCGCTCGTGCCAATAGATCGCCGCCTTGATGCGCGGGTAGCGCGTCCGGAAAAGATCGAGTCCTTCCTGAATCCACGCGCCCTTGCTACCGGAACGAGGGAACTCGCCGGTCGCCCATTCGGCAATCATGATCGGCGTCTTGGGATCAAGCCGCGACATCTCTTCGTACGGCCAATCGACCAACGGTGGAATGGTCGCCCACGGCTCGTCTTTGAACTGCTGGCCGTAGACGCTAAGTCCGAGCCAATCAACGTAACCTGGGCCGGGGTAATACGACGCCGCGAAGTTCCAGGTGTCGAGCGGATAGGAATAATTATTGGTGTGAAACATCCACTTGATGTTCGCGGCGCCCCGGGCGCGGACGCGGTCGACGACGTAGCGATACGCTTTCTTGAAACGCTCGGGTCCTTCCCACTGATTCGGTGTTTCGCCGACCAATTCGTCCGCCCCGTAGAACCAGCCCGACCATGGAAACCAGTCGCCATTCATTTCCACTCCAAACGCAACGATCATCGGCTGGCCGAACTCGCGTGCGGCGTCGCCCCACTTATCGATGTAGGCGTCCCATTTCCCCTCGATGATGGCGTTGAGGCTAAACTTGTCGGGCCCTCGGCTCTGCTCGTAAGGTCGGTCCCAAGGCGACCAAAAAACCAGCGGCAATGCGCCATGACGCCAGATCACGTTCAGGTTCCGGGTCGGAAAACTTTGCTCACCCCAATAACTGGAGGACGCGATGATCGCCTGATGTTTGCCGACCATGTTCTCGAATTCCTCGATCATCTCGAGAGTGACTTCGTCTTCCGCGTCCCCGAAATCCATGAACGCGCCCGTGTAAACGCCACGCGCCGGAAGCGAAACTTCAACCGGCGCGTTCGGACCGAGCGCGACAGCTTTGGTCCTTTTGCAACCCCCGCCTCCGCAAATCAGGACAACTGCAGCCAGCAAGGAAATGGCCCCGCGCCCAAATCGCGCCGCGGCCGCGAAGGATTGACGCGACGCGAGTTTCACACCCGGACTGGCACGGAGGCCGTTCGCTCGAGTTTCCCCCAACTGACGAAGGCGCCTTTCACTGCGCGCAAGATGGCCTTCCAGATCACGTAGCTCAAGAGCGGCCGGTAGATTAATCGCATGGGCAGAATCCGCCACGCGCGCAGCACGGACTCGCGTTCCAGAATGCACGCGAGGGTTGCCAGCAACACATCCATGCTGAGAAACGCGATCACGAAGGGCAGCACGGCACGCCAGGCGCCAAAGGGAAGGGAGGCCAGCAGGAAAAGATCAACCATGGGCGTGATCGCGACGAGAATGATTTGGAAAAACCAAACGCTGGGCAAGCTGAACCAGCCGAGCGCGCGATAACGCCAGTTGAAGATCATATCGCGATGTTTCCAAAGGCATTGCAACGTGCCGTAGGCCCAGCGAAAACGCTGGCGCGCGAGCGTGCGCACCGTTTCGGGCGCTTCCGTCCAGGCGATTGCTTCCGGCACGTAAACAATCCGCTGGCTGCGCTTGTGCAGAGCCAGCGTCAGATCGGTGTCTTCGGCCAGCGTTTCCAGACTGAGGCCACCGGCGTCGTCGATGGCCGATTTTCGAATCGCGCTGATCGCGCCGGGAACAACGGTCATGCAATTCCAACGCGTGTAAGCGCGGCGATCGAGATTGAAGCCGCAGGTGTATTCCAGCGCCTGGCATTTCGCAATGAAGCTCCGCAAATTCCCCACTTTGGCGTGTCCTGAAACCGCGCCGACGCTAGCCTCCGCAAAGGGCTGCACGAGACACCGCAACGTATCGCGCTGGCAATGGGTGTCCGCATCGAGGAAGACGACGATCCCGGAACGGATGGCGGCCAGACCTCGCTGGAGCGCGCGCGCTTTTCCCTGGTTTTCCTGACGCAACAAACGAACACGCGGATCATTTGCCGCCATCGCTTCCACTTCGGCAGTCGTCTGATCTTGTGAGCCGTCATCGACGACAATCACTTCCACCTCGCCGGCATAATCCGTCGCGAGCACGGCCCGCAGCGTCCCCGCGATTACCTTTTCTTCGTTATACGCAGCCACGATTACGCTGATCGGTTCCGCAAAACTTCCCGACCAGCTGCGACGGAAACGCGCGGCCAGCCAGATGACGGTGAGCGTTCGCAAAACGACGAGGGCGGTGGCGACAATCATGAACGCCCAAAGAAATTCCTCGGCGGCGTGAAAGATCGTGAACCCGGCGCCGGACACGAAATGGTTCAGCGATCGCCCTTTCGTTTGGATCGGAGGCATCAACGCGTCGCGGGTCGTGCCCAGAAGCGTGCTCAGGGACACGATTGAATCGCCGCGAGTGTGGAGATAATTGAGGATCCGTGGCAAGGCCTCGACGGTCTGCTCGCGCTCGCCCCCGGCGTCATGCAGCAAGATAATGCTGCCATCGGGGCGCTGCTGTTTGATGCGTTGCAGGATGATGTCGGCGCCTGGTTGCGCCCAATCCTGCGGATCGATGTTCTCCAACACGACGAGGTAGCCGAGATCCTGCGCAATCTGGAGCGGAGTCAGCTCGCTAATTTGCGATGGACTCGTGTCCGCGGCATACGGCGGCCGGAACAGTGTCGTTGACCGCCCGGTAATCGTCTCGAGCAGGAGCTGCGTCGCGTTGAGCTCCAGCCGGACGTGTTCGGGCCAGCAAAGGGCGAGATTCGGATGGTAATAGGTATGATTTCCGATTTCGTGACCTTCCGCCACGATCCGCCTGACCAGGCCGGGGTATTTTTCCGCGTTCGCTCCGACGAGAAAAAAAGCCGCCTTCACATTTGCCGCTTTCAGGATGTCCAGGACCTGCGGTGTCCATTTCGGGTCGGGTCCATCATCGAAAGTGAGTGCGACCTGATGCGAGGCGCCGGCGCCTTGATGGTAGAGCGTTGGGAATTGAGGGAACGTCGAATAAGCGGCGGTGAGATAGCCATCCTTATCCACGGTCAGCGTGCGCAAACCGTCCGATTGGCTTTCATCGACCGAAACGATTTCGCCCTCGCCCACGTCGGCAATCGTATCGGTGCCTTTCAGGACTTCGAGGAGAGAACGCGATGCATCGTCCATCTTGAGATCGCGATGGACGCTCAGCGCGTCCCAGATGGAAACATCCTCGGTGCCGAGTCGGTAGATGGCGACTCCCCCCGCGTTCACCTCCCGGACCCGGCGCAGTTGATTCAGGAATGTCACCACGTCGAGGAACCAAACCGAGTGATCTTTGTCCGCGTCTTCGTAAGAGAAGAACGGGTTGTAATCGGGTGCGGCCACGGTTACCCCGGCGACTTCGGCGTAGCTCGCGCGACTCATCGCCTCGGGGAAACTAATCAGCTCTGCTTTCCTTGCGCCTCCGGTCCAATCATAGCCATAGCTGCCAAGCGCGATGACCCACTGTTTGGCCTCGGCGCCATCCATGAGTACGCTCAGCCATCCTTCGAACCAGCGCCGCGAGCCGAGCGGACCTGGCGCATCAATGTCGGAGGTCTCGTCGAAGAGGAGCGCGACAAAGCGATCGACATTGTCCGAGACCTCCTCGAAGTCGATGTAATCGAGGTCCTGGCCGGGCTGCACACAAAGCCAAAGCTGCTTGTCGTCGTAGTGCAGCGCGTCGGTGAAACGGTCCAGGAAAATGGTGATGTCCCTTTTGTAGGCGGGATCGATCTGCTGCCAATCGATCACGACGCCGGCCGCTTTCGCGTCGTTCAAAATGGTTAGCACCTTCTGGATAAAACGGTCCTGCGTTTCGGTCGAGCTGTGCGCGAGATTTTCCACCGCTTCGGGTTGCCAGGTATCACCCACCAGATTCGTCAGCAGCGGCATCAAGGCGATCCCCTTGCTCGCGGTGAGTTTGGGAAGACGGCTATCGGCATCGATCTGCAAATCACCCGATCCATTGGTCATCGCCATCCACTCAGGGCAGAGGTGTGTGATCTGATTCGCGTGTTGTTCGAGCGAGCTGAAGCTATAGGGATCGCCGTTGGTGTAAAAAGCCAGGCGCACCTCGTTGTTTTGCGATTTCTTCCGCGGATGCGCGGGAGGCGGCGGCGGCGGACCCGGAGCTTTCTTCGCGGCTAAGCGCGTCGCGGCAAATTTTTCCCAGAGCGCCAGATTCGCCAGCGGCTGCACCGCCGGGTTTGCCTTTTGCAGGGACTTGAGCTGCCCCTTCAGCTGCCGGAGGGAAAAAGGAAGACTGAGTTGCGGCGCAACAAAGAGGGTCTGAACGAAAAGAACCGTGCCGAGAAAGACCAGGACC
>JBEEHC010000008.1:0-32171 GCA_041167205.1 Verrucomicrobiota bacterium | reverse complement strand
CAAATGTTGCACTACAAAGTTGAGCCTAGGTCGTTTGGCTTCACTTGGGCAGCTGCCATCCTTCTGGAGTCAAGTTGTGGATGACTTTCCACCGCCAATTCAGTACCGCAGCAAGTGCGACGAGACCCCAGCCACCGTGAACCAGTGTGTGGAAGAGCCAATACTGCTCTCGTGTGACGTAGAAGTTGTAGCTGTGATCACTCAGTCGGTAGATCTGCTGCGCGGCCACAACGGGTACTGACGGGCTAAACTCCTCAAGCTTTTGGTGGAACACGAATGAGCCGCAAAACGCGACGATACCGATCGCGCCCATGACGATTAGAATGAGTCGGCGTGCGCTCACGATCTAACGAGAATAAAGTGAGCGACGGCCACCGCGACCGCGCTTGGCTCGGAGCGAAAGTGTACGAGTTACGAAAAGTGTGAACGCGAAGCGGGTGGCCGTTCGCTCTACTGCCTGGTTAGATCGTTTACCACCCATAGCCGTCAAATACCGTTGTCTTCACGTGTCCTATGTCCGTCCTCATCTTCGCTCTGAATGCTAGCTTCGACGGAGACGGAAAGAAAACCCAATACTCGTGCGGGTCATTCGAGTCACGTGCGATCCACAACGTGATCTGACGGGGCGGATCGGAAACCGTAAGGTCGAACGTGCGTCCGAAGCCTGAATGATGTGCAGGCAAGGGACCGACGCGCCGCAGGGTGTCGAGTACCGGGCTCGCGTCTTGCACAGCGCGCCCATCGATAAACATGGTGCATCGCGGCGATACGGTATCGAGGAAGTCTCCCAGCCGGTACTTACCGATCTCTGTGCTGATCCCGCCTGATAGCAGACCGATGAGGGCGGGTACCGCGAAGAACAACATACTCTTTACCGGCAATACGCGCTCTCGCTTTGGGCGCAAAGCGTTCCTGACCCACGTCACGAGCATGAAAGGAGCAGCGACAACTGCCGCTAAAATGCTTACGACGCCAACGAAGTCTAAGAACGCCACGATCTAACGAGACGGAGCTGAGCCACCGCTGGCGGGAGCGAGCCTTTGCAACATCAAGAACTCCTCCATAGAATCAAAAGTGGACTTCACAGCGGCCAGCGGTTGGCTCCAGCGATTTGTTAGATGCGTAACGTGTCGGCGATAGCTATCATCTACCGAGAACTGAGTGTAAAAGAGATACGGAGATTAGCGCGACGTATACCGAGATGAGGCTTGAAGCGCCACTTCAATAGGGTCTGTACTGCGGCTGTGTCCAGGATTTTTCTGCCAGTGCTCTGCCTCACGAGTACGTCTTCGACTTTTCCCGTGTCACTGAGAATCATCTGGAACGAGCCACTGCCCGTAACATGGCCCCGCCGGGCTTCGATAGGGTAATCAATGGGTGCTTGGTAAACAAGGACACGGGAGGCATCGGCCTTGGATGATAACGTTATCTCTTCTTTGGCTTTAGGCGGGGCTGCGGCAATCAACGCCAAAGAGAGACAAACGGCTACGCTGAGCTGACGTGGACTATTCATCTAGCATCTAACGAGAATTAGACGAAAAAGTTTCG
The DNA here is from genome assembly GCA_041167205.1 of Verrucomicrobiota bacterium. Taxonomy (GTDB): domain Bacteria; phylum Verrucomicrobiota; class Verrucomicrobiia; order Chthoniobacterales; family UBA10450; genus AV80. The sequence continues at coordinate 30,623 of JBEEHC010000008.1, read as the reverse complement.
CCTAACTCGGAATTGCGTAAAGCCAAGATCGGAATGCGCCTTACCGCGCGATACCCACGGCGGCGGTGTTGTTGTTTTCGTTGAGTTCCGCAACCGCGTTGCCCGGATCAACCTTCAAAACCAAATGGGGTAACTGCGTTAGGTTTCCTTGAAAAGTAGCAGTAAAAGTTCCGCTCTTGGACGCCTGGGGATCGAGCTTTCCCAAAGGCGAAGGTCCGAGAATTGTTCCTCCCGCGGGAACGTCACCGGCATTCCCGAAGACGGTGTCCTTCGAAAGCATGGCCTGCACCTTTACGTTGTCCGCGTTGCTCGCCGTGGGTCCATCAAGATTGGCAGGCCCGGAGCCCACGTTGGTGATGGTCCACGAATACTTAACGCTATTGGGGGTCACGAGCTTCGCGCTCAATGAGGAAATGACCAGGTCGGGTACCTTGAGCGGTTTGGGCGGGGGAGGGAGTTTCACCTGGGCATTGACGCCGGAGCAGACGCTCAAGGCCGCCCCCAGCGCGAATAGCCAAAATGCGAAACGCCTGTTGGCTTCTCTAACTATCGATTTTTCATTCATGTAATTTCTCCTGTGTTTGGTTTGTGTTTCATGTTGCTCTCGACGGAAAGGAGTCGCCCACGGAAGAGGTCGCGGGACGCAAGATGTGGCGGTCACTGGGGGACGGTTCCATTGCAGTCTTGGGGTAAAGGAGGTCCAGGGAAAATTAGATCAGGCCCGGCTGACCGGGGCGAGCCATTTTTCACGGGGCGAGTCTTTGCGCCCGACGAGATCCGGCCTTCAATAAACGAAAGGCACGAGGCGCTTCGTCCGCTTGATGTAAGCGCGATAGCGCTCGCCGAGTGCCTGGACCAGGGCGCGCTCCTCGACGTTTATGCGATAGAGAAAGGCGAAGGCGATGGGCAGGGAAATCACCAACACCGACGCCCAATTGCGCAGGACCATGGCAAAGCCAATGAAAGCTAGTAATGCGCCGGTGTAGGACGGGTGACGAACAAATCGGTACGGGCCCGTATCGACGAGTTGATGATCGGCAGCAATCGCGACATTGACCGTAAAGAAACGTCCGAGGTGAATGATCGAATACCAGCGCAAGACCATGCCGCCGATGAAGACGGCCACACCAATTGGGACAGACCACGGCGGAAGAACGGCCTCCGGCCAGCGCCCTTGCGCCCTGATGCTGAGCCAAACGCAAACCATGATGACAATCCAGAGCACCCGAAGTGAGTTGGCGTCTTTCGAAACGGTCTTTTCGCGCGATCGGTGGGTGACGGCGAGCACCACCTCCGAGAAGCAATAAGCCAAACCGAGAATCGCCGGGAACGGCAGATGGAACGATACGTGGAGCGCGAGAGTAGACTCAATCTTCATACCGCGATCGGCGCCTTGATCGCGGGATGCGGATCGTAATCGGTGAGGGTGAAATGCTCGAACCGGAAATCATGGATGTTTTTCACGGCCGGATTCAGCTGCATCCGCGGCAGCGGACGAAAATCGCGGGCGAGTTGTTCGCGCGCCTGGTCGAGATGGTTTTGGTAAAGATGCAGATCGCCGAACGTGTGGACGAATTCGCCGGGCTTCAGGTTGGAGACCTGCGCGACCATCATCGTGAGCAAGGCGTAGGAGGCGATGTTGAACGGCACGCCGAGAAACAAATCCGCGCTGCGCTGGTAGAGTTGGCAGCTTAGCTCACCATTCTGAACGTAGAATTGGAACAGGACATGGCAGGGCGGCAACGCCATGCCTCCGATCTCGGCGGGATTCCAGGCGCTCACGATCAAGCGCCGGCTCTCCGGGTTTTTGCTGAGCTGCTCGAGCACGCCGTCGATTTGATTGACGTGCGAACCGTCCGCGCCCTGCCAATCGCACCATTGCGCGCCGTAGACTCGACCGAGATCGCCCTTGTCGTCGGCCCATTCATTCCAAATCGTGACGCCGTGTTCGTTCAGGTAACGAACGTTGGTGTCGCCGCGCAGGAACCAGAGCAGCTCGAAGATGATCGACTTGAGATGCAGCTTCTTCGTCGTGAGTAGCGGAAATCTCTCTCGCAAATCGAACCGCGCCTGCGCGCCGAAGACCGACAGCGTCCCCGTGCCCGTTCGATCCATGCGCGGCTTTCCCTGTTCCAGGACCAGCCGGAGGAGATCGTGATATTGGCGCATGCTGGGTACAGATAAACGCGACAACGATGCGGCTTTCAATGCCGCATTTCGCGCGCGCAGCTGCCAGGCAAAAGGAAGGCATCAGGAAAGGCGGCGCAAACGATTCAATTGGGATGGTCGTGCTCATCAACCCCCGTGCGGGAAGAACTGGCCAACCAGCCAGCCCGCGGGAGGCCCAAATCGCGGCATTGTTCGCTGCGCTTGGTGAGACGCCGCGGATTGTCCAACCGCACAGCGGAAGCGAGCTTACCTCGCTCGCCCGCGAGGCTGCGCGCGGCAGCGAACAAATCATCGTGGCCGCGGGCGGCGATGGAACAGTCAGCGCGGTGGCCGGCGAGCTGGCTGGCACGGAGAAAACGCTCGGCATTTTGCCGATCGGCACGCTGAACCATTTTGCGAAAGACCTGCGGATCCCGCTCGATCTCGCAGCGGCCGTGCACACCGTGGCGCACGGACGCGTCGTGGCCGTCGACGCGGGGGAAGTGAACGGCCGGATCTTCATCAATAATTCAAGCCTCGGAATCTATCCGCAGATCGTTTCGCGCCGTCAGATGCAGCAGCAACGCTTCGGGCGAAGCAAGTGGCCCGCGTTTTTGAGAGCGACGATGCACGCGTTCCGTCGTTTCCCTTTCCTGCATCTGCAAATTCAGGTCGAAGGCCGGCAGATCGAGCGCACGACCCCCTTTCTTTTTGTCGGCAACAACGAGTATGGAATGGCCGGTTTTCATATCGGTTCCCGGACCCGTCTCAATACCGGCCTGCTAGGCCTCTATCTCACTCAGCGGACTAGCCGGCTCGGTCTCATCCTTCATGCGTTGCGCGCTCTTTTCGGGCGGCTCAACCAGGCGAAGGATTTCGAGGCGTTCACCGTGAAGGGGGCGCGAATCGAAACACACCGGCGCCGTTTGCTCGTGGCCTGGGATGGTGAGATCGCGTGGATGGAAACACCCTTGCATTATCAAACGCGCCCAGGCGCTTTGCGGGTCCTCGTGCTTAACGACACCATTTGATGCGCACGCTCGTTCACCTTTCCGATCTCCACTTTGGGCGCATCGATCCGGCGATCCTGCCCCCGCTGGTGAAGTTCATCACCGCGCTGAAACCGGATCTCGTGGCGATTTCCGGGGATCTGACGCAACGCGCGCGGACCGCGGAGTTCACGGCCGCGCGAGAATTTCTGGCTTCGATTCCGTTCCCGCAAATTGTCGTGCCCGGCAATCACGACGTTCCGCTGCACAACCTTTTCTCGCGGTTCGCGCGACCGCTTGATCGCTACATGCGCTACATCAGCGCCGATCTCCAGCCGTTTTATGCCGACGCAGAAATCGTGGTCGTTGGCGTCAACACCGCGCGCGCCTGGACTTGGAAGGATGGCGGAATCAATCGGTCCCAATTGGAGAAGCTCCGTGCCACGTTGCAAGCGGCGCCTTCACATGTAACGAAAATCGTCGTGACGCATCACCCGTTCGATTTGCCAGCCGGCGCGGTGGGTCGCGTCGTCGGGCGTTCGCGGCTGGCGATGAAGACGCTGGCCGAATGCGGAGCCGATCTTCTCCTGGCCGGCCATTTTCATATCGCCGATACGGGTCAGACGGCGAAGCGTTACAAGATGCCCGGTTATTCTGCGATCATCGTCTCATCGGGGACGAGCACTTCGACGCGCGGGAGAGGTCAGCCGAACTCGTTCAATGTCATTCGTATCAAACAACCAGACATCATGATCGAGCGCCGCATCTGGCGGCGAGATTCCTGCGCGTTCGATGTTTTGTCCACCGAACGATTCCACCGCTCGGGCGAGGGTTGGATTCGTGAGTGACAGAACATGAGCAACCCAACCCGTCGCCGCTTCGCGCGGCAAATTCGTTTCCTCCAGGCGCGGCTTTCGCCGGAAGGCTATCTGGGATTGCATCTCACGGTCGGGTTGCTCGTCATTCTCGCCGCGGGCTGGTGGTTTGGTGACATTGCTGAAGACATGTCGCGAAACGCGGCGACGCGTCTTCTCGATGAACGCGTCGCCTTCTGGTTCCACGAGCACGCGACGCCGGCGCTGACGCATATCGCGCGCTTGGTGACCTTCTTCGGCTCCGTCGGGTTCGTCGCCGGGGCGTCGTCCTGCGTCGCAATCGTCCTCGTGGTGCGCAAGTCGTGGTATCAATTGCTCGCGTTGGTCCTGGCGGTGGGTGCCGGCAGTCTGCTGAATATTTTGCTCAAACATTCTTTCCACCGGCAACGGCCCATGCTGGAGAATCCGCTCGTCACCCTTACCAGCTTTGGTTTTCCCAGCGGCCACACGATGGGTTCGACGCTCTTTTACGGATTGCTCGCAGTTTTCGCCGCGCACTCGGTGCGTACGTGGCGGTTGCGCGCTCTTACTTTTTGCAGCGCCGCCGTCGTTATCGCTCTGATCGGGCTCAGCCGCGTTTACCTCGGTGCGCATTATCTCACCGATGTGCTCGGCGCGATTGCCGTGGGTCTCGCCTGGCTGGCATTTTGTTGGACGGGTGTCGAAACTCTCCGCAAATGGCGCAGCCGGACTGAAACTCAGCCCGGCGGCCGTTTCACGTAGCGTTGCCTAATCTGCAAGAACGGTCGTTCAATGGCAAAGAAAAGCGCGGAGCCGGCGACTAGAATCGACGAAAGCATCAGGAGATATCCAGTCACGGATGTTTCCGCGATCGAGTGCGACGCGCCGAAAATGAGCGTCCAGTGGATCATCAATTTGTGGCTGAGGTAAACGCTGTAGGCGACGGTCGCCAGGAACGCCGCGCCCGGAATCGCCACGCGTGAAAGAGGCAGCTCGGGACTGACAGCGCAAAGGAGCAGCGCGGAAAAGCCCAGAGCGATGAGCGGAAACCCAAGCGCGCAGCTCGTGGTGCTCAGCGTGTCTTCCGCGAGGACCAGCGCCAGGACAATCGTCGTGAGTCCGGGAATCCAAATCCATTTGGCCATCTTCGTCAGAGCCGTCCACCACTTCGGCCGGAAATGCTCGATCGCGGCGAGGCAGACGCCCATCGTGAGCGGATCGAGCCGGGCGTAGGTGGGATAATAAATGAACTTCTGCCACACGGCGAAAGATGGCTGTGGAGAGTGGAGATTTGCCTGCGCGATCAAGCCGCGAAGTACGATGCCGCCCAGCACGACCGCGCACGGGACGATCCAATGTCCGCGGCGCCACCGCGCGAGCGCGAGAAGCAGGAGCGGCAGCAGCAGATAGAATTGGCTCTCAATGCAAAGCGACCAGGCGTGCGAGAACGTTGTGCCGCCGCGGAGTCCAAGATTCTGGGTGAACGTCAAAAATTTCCAGGCCGGCGGCATGGTCGGATACTCGCGCCACGAAGGCATCAAGACGCAGATTGCCACAACGACGAGAAAAGCCGGCAAGATGCGGAGAGCTCGCCGCCAGTAAAAGCGCCGGACATTCGGCGTTTTGCCGCGAGCCAGGGCCGAGAGCAGTTGGCCCGCGATCAAGTAACCGCTGAGAACAAAGAAGAGATCGACGCCGATCCAGCCGAACCGCTGGACATCGTAAGGGAGGACGAAGCCAAAGAGTCCCGCGTGATAAAGAACGACGAGCACGATCGCGAATGCGCGGAGCAGGTCGAGGCCGGGTTGGCGCTGGCGGGTCGCAAGGCGGGGATCGATCGCCGATGTCGCGGATGTTTCGTCGCTCCTCCTGCTCATGATCTTGATCTGGCTCGACGTGGTCTGATCGCGCGCGGAAGATCAAAAGCAGGATCAAGATCAGGAGCAGGAGTGGAGCTCAACCCTGCGGCACGGCTGTTTCGCATTCGTCGCGGACCTCTGCGGGAGGAACCTTGCGGAAGATCAACCAAACACCGGCAAGCACGAGCGCACCGCCGACGAGCGACCAACGCGGAAAGATCTCGCCGCCGAGCAGCCACCCGAACGCCACCGCACCCGGCGGCGTGATGAGCGAGATCGTTTGCAGGTTCGTGACCGACATGCGCGGCAGCAGCCAATAGAGCAGCAGAAAGGTCAGCGCGGAACCGGGCACCGCGAGATAGAAGAGGCAGAACACCGCGGTTTTCGTCCAATGAAAGTGCAGTGGATTTCCGTCGACGATAAATCCGGTCACGAGCAACGGCACGACACCGAAGATCATTTGCCACGCGGCGATCATAGCCGGCGCGAGCCGGACCTCGCGTTTTTTCAACAACACATTCGAGAACGCCGCGCCCGCCGCACCGAACACGACGGCGACGCCGCCCCAAAAAGCGAGGAGCCCTCCGAAATCGAGCAGGCGCGAGCAAATCACCGCGACGCCGCCGATGGCGAGCACCGCTCCCGCCACTCGCTGCCAGCGCAAGGGTTCGCCCGGCAAAATGAAATGGGCGAAGACCATCCCGAAAATTGGAATGGTCGCCTGCAACACGGCTGACAAACCGGACGAGACATACAGTTCGGCCCAGAAAAGCAGCGCGTAGTTCACCGCGAACATGAGCACGCCCGTGTAGGCCAGAAGTTTGAGATCGCCGCGCCGCGCCGGCAGCAAGCGCACCCGGCCGACGGAGATCGCCAGAAGGACCGCGACGGCGATGGCAAACCGGAGGGCCACGAATGAAATCGGCGGAAGATCGCGCAGGCCCACCTTGATCGCGAGCCAGGTCGAACTCCAGATCACGCACAGCGCAATAAACGCCGCCGCGACCGCGAATTTTTTCTGCTCCGGCATCGCATAGGAGCGCATCAGTGACTCAATCTTGCAACCGGCTTTTGCGCTAGAAATTCGGACTCCTGGTCCTGCTCGTGATCTTGCTCTTGATCATTTTGTATCCCCATGAACAAACAGGAGCAGGATCAAGATCAGGAATCAGGAGCGGAGAGAAGCTTAGCTAACGCTCTGGCGGGGTCAGCGACCCCGCCCTACAGTTTTGAATCGTGATTCTGCCTTCCATTCTCGACCTCTCGCCGATCATTGAGGGCGGGGATGCGGCGCTGGCCTTCAGAAATACGGTCGATCTCGCGCAGCACGCGGAAGAGTGGGGTTACCACCGCTACTGGCTCGCGGAACATCACAACCTTCCGGGCATCGCCAGCGCAGCCACTTCGGTCGTTATCGGACACGTCGCCGGAAAGACGAAAAGCATCCGGGTCGGCGCGGGCGGGATAATGCTTCCGAACCACGCGCCGCTCGTGATAGCCGAACAGTTCGGCACGCTCGAATCGCTTTATCCGGGCCGCATCGATCTCGGTCTGGGCCGGGCGCCTGGCAGCGATCAATTCACAGCGCGCGCGTTGCGCCGCAATCTCGGCAGCAATGGCGACACTTTCCCGCAGGATGTGCTCGAGTTGCAATCATACTTTCGGCCGGCCGCGCCGCGCCAGGCGGTGGTGGCTGTTCCCGGCGCAGGCTTGAACGTTCCGCTCTATCTCCTCGGCTCGAGCGATTTCAGCGCTCGCCTCGCCGCCGAGCTCGGCCTTCCTTTTGCCTTCGCTTCCCATTTTGCGCCCGACTATCTTCAGGTCGCGCTCGAGCTCTACCGGCGAGAGTTCAGGCCGTCGGATGCGCTCGTTAGGCCGCACGTGATGATTGGCGTCGGGATATTTGCGGCCGAGACCGACGCCGAAGCACGCCGGCTTTTTACCTCGGGCCAGCTGATGTTCCTGAATCTGATTCGCGGTCATCCGGGAAAACTTCCGCCGCCAGTCGAAAACATGGATGGCCGCTGGAGTCCGGCGGAGCGGGCCGCGGTCGAGCATCGGACCCGGTGCTCCGCGGTCGGTTCACCCGAAACAGTCCGGCGCCGTTTGGAAGAATTGCTCGAGGAAACGGGCGCCGACGAAGTCATCGCTACCGCGCAGATTTTCGATCACGCCGCGCGCCTGCGGTCGTTTGAAATCGCGGCAAACGCTTTCCGCGAAATCAATGAAGCGATGGTGGGGCGGGTGAGTTAGAAGCGCAACTCGGATGAAAGCGCCGTCTGCGCGGCTAGGGATGACAACGGAAAAAGACTCCGCGCGCCTAAGACGCGTTTTGTCAATCGACCTGCGTCGTCACCACGAGCCTATCGCCTTCTAGTGACATTTTTTTCACGTGGTTCCAGAACTCGGAGCCGCGATCGTTCTCTTTCAGCGTATCGCGAAAGCTCCGGTTCATACTTTCATTGAAAGACGAAATAGAGCTGCTGGAGAGGAAGATGTAGGGAACGCGATGGCCACCAGCCTCGGCGGACTTGATATCGAAGCTAAATGTCCCGGCTTCGTAGGTGAAACTGAAACGGGCCGTGCCGTTGAACCAGCGGTTTCTTATTCTGGGCAATGGGATGGAACTTAACGGCGCGCTGAGGGCGATGGTCATAGTCGAATCGGCTATCTCGATCCGAACGCGGCCCCGCCAATCCTGAAAATCCGGATCGCGAGCGAACAACGCGTTGAGATCAGCGGCGGTGAATTCGACCGTCGTCTCTTCGTTGTGAGCGATCGTCTTTCTCAGGCGCTCCATGGAATTTTCCGCGGCTTGGAATTGGCTCGCGCTTGGCGGCTCGACGTGAACGTCAGCGGACGCCGAAGAAGTCAGATTGTCGACTGTTTTGACGTAGACATACCAGGCGCCGCCAATGAAGCCCGCGATCAGAACGAATCCCACGATCAAAACGGTGAGACATCCTTTGGCGAAGCAACCCATGCCTTGAGGTGCCGGTTGAGCCGGTGGCCGTGAAGGAAGGGGTGGTGGCTGGCCGTTCACGCAATGCGAGAACTAGTGCGTCGAGTTTGGAGATTCAAGCTTTGGCTTTTGAAAGAACGTCGATTGCCCGTTGCGGTGGCATCTGCCATGGTGTCGCGTTCGACGACAAATCAATTGCCGTCCATTTTCGGATCGAGATCCTTATGAAACAACTACGTTTTGCGATTGTTCTCGCGGCGACTTCGCTAACGGCGTCGGCGCTAACGGCGCAGGAACTGAAGCCAATGACCGTTGACGCTTTGGTGGCCAAGAATATCGAAGCCAAGGGAGGCATCGATGCTCTCCGTGCCGTCAAGTCGGTGCGGCTCAAGGGCAAGATGCTCGTGAACCAGGGGCAGCTTGAGTTTGCTTATACGCAGACAAAAGAACGGCCGGGCCGCGTCCGCGCGGAAGCGACTCTACAGGGCATGACGTTGGTGCAGGCGTATGACGGAGCGGAAGGCTGGAAGATCTCCCCATTCGGCGGCCGGAAGGATCCCGAAAAAATGTCCGTGGACGACGCAAAGTCGCTTGTGGAGGACGCCGAAATCGACGGACCGCTCGTCGATTGGGAGGCGAAAGGAAGCACCGTGGAGTATCTCGGCCCTGAGGATGTCGACGGCACGCTCGCGCATAAGCTGAAGGTGGTGCGCAAGAACGGCGACGTGAGCTACGTCTACCTCGATCCTGATTACTTCCTGGAGATTCGAATTCTCACCCAGCGCCTCGAGCAGGGCGCGCAGGTCGAAGTCGAAACCGACCTCGGCGATTACGAAAAGATCGCCGGCGTATTTTTCCCGTTCTCGATCGAAGCTGGGAGCAAGGGATCGTCAGACAAACAAAAGATCATCATCGAGAAAGCCGAGGCCAACGTCCCGGTCGATGACGCCGCGTTCAAATTCCCCGTGCCGCCTTCCAAATAATCTTTATGCGTTTTCCAAATTGTATTTTTTTCATCGCCCTTTGCTTCGCCGGCGCGGCAATCGGCGCCGAGCAGGCGCCCTACAACTCTTCAACGATTTCCGGTCTCGGCGCGCGCAACATCGGCTCCGCGACCATGAGCGGCCGCATCGCTGCTTTTGCCGCGGTCAGGGAGCCGTCCGGGAAAATCACGCTTTTCGTGGGTGCGGCCAGCGGCGGTGTTTGGAAATCCGAGGATGGCGGGACGCGTTACAAGCCGGTCTTCGACGAACAGCCAGTGCAATCGATCGGCGCCGTCGCGCTCGATCCCAGGAACTCGAAGAATGTTTGGGTCGGGACGGGCGAATCGTGGACGCGTAACAGCGTTTCGATTGGGAACGGAATCTACAAGTCTGGGGATGGCGGCGAGACCTGGACTTATGTGGGTCTGCCCAACTCGGAACGCGTCGCCAGGATCGTGGTGAGCCCCACCAATAGCGACACGGTCTTTGCAGCTGTGCCGGGAGCGCTCTGGAGCGATTCGCCTGATCGCGGACTGTATAAGACAACGGATGGAGGCAAGACCTGGAACATCTTGTTGAAAGGCGCAAATCTTTCGACCGGCGCCTCCGCGCTCGCGCTCGATCCGGTTGATCCGAACAAGATGTTCGCGGCAATGTGGGATTTTCGCCGCAAAGGCTGGACCTTCCGTTCCGGCGGCGACGGTCCCGACGCGCCATCCGGCAGCGGCTTGTTTCGCACGGCGGATGGCGGCGCAACCTGGACGGAAATTACGCCCGAGAACAGCAAAGGTTTTCCGAGGAAGCCCTACGGCCGCATTGCGGTCGCGATTGCGCCCTCGAATGCAAAACGGGTCTACGCCTTTGTCGAATCGACCGACAGCGCGCTTTTTGTTTCCGACGACGGCGGCGCGACGTGGGACAAGCGCGACAAAAGCAATTGGATGGTCTGGCGCCCGTTTTATTTCGCGAACCTGATCGTTGATCCAAAAAACCCGGACCGTGTTTTCAAGTGCGACGGTCCATTGATCCTGAGCGAGGACGCCGGCAGGAGCTTCACCGTGGTCGGCGGTTTCCAAGGTGCGCACGGCGATCTGCACGATGTCTGGATCGATCCAACCAACCCGCAAACGCTGGCCGCGGGCGACGATGGCGGCATGTGGTATTCGTACAACGGCGGCAGCAAATGGTGGAAGGGCGAAAACCTCCCCGTCTCGCAGTTCTACCATGTCAGCGTTGACGACAACGATCCCTTTCAGGTTTACGGCGGCTTGCAGGACAACAGCTCCTGGGTCGGCCAATCGCAATATCCCGGCGGCATCACCAACGCGCAGTGGGAGAACATGTACGGTGGCGATGGCTTCTGGATGTTCTCCGATCCCTCGGATCCCGACTACCTTTACGCCGAAGCGCAGGGTGGATTTGTCGCCCGGGTCAATCGCCGCACCCATCAGGGCCGCGACATTCAGCCCAAGCCAAACTACAAGGAAAAGCTGCGGTGGAATTGGAACACGCCGATCGCCTTGTCGCCGAACGAGAAAGGCACCATCTACATCGGCTCCCAATTTCTTTTCCGCTCGCGCGATCACGGGCAGACGTGGGAACGCATCTCGCCCGATCTGAGCACGAACGATCCCGAGAAGCAGAAGCAGGAACAGTCGGGTGGCGTCACCGTCGATAATTCCGCGGCGGAAATGCACACCACGATTTACTCGATCAGCGAATCGCCAAAAGATAAGCTGGTCATCTGGGTCGGGACCGATGACGGCAACGTGCAGGTCACGCGCGACGGAGCCAAGACCTGGAGCAACGTAGTCGGCAACGTCCCGGGCTTGCCGAAGAATTCCTGGGTAAGTTGGGTGCAGGCGGGCAACTTCGACGCGGGCACTGCTTACGCCGCGTTCGATCGTCACACGTTCGGCGATCATACGCCTTACGTTTTCCGCACCGCGGACTACGGCAAGACCTGGACTCCGCTGGTGACGGGGCAGGAAGTCAAAGGCGTGCGCGGCTACGCGCACGTCATCAAGGAGGATCTCGTTCAGCCGAACCTCTTGTTCCTCGGGACTGAGTTCGGCCTGTTTATCTCAATCGATGGCGGCAAAGCCTGGGCGCAATTCAAAGGTGGCCGTTTCCCGGCGGTCGCCGTGCGCGATCTGGCGATTCAGCCGCGCGAGAATGATCTCGTCCTCGGAACGCACGGTCGCGGGATCTGGATCGTGGACGACATCACGCCGTTGCGCGCGCTGACCGCTGATTTGCTCAAGCAGGAAGCGAGCTTTGTTTCCGCGCGGCCTGTTCAGCAGCGCATCGAGGCGAATGGCGGCTGGGCGAACGGCGCCGCCGTGTTTGTGGGCGACAATCCGCCGGAGGCCGCTGTGATCACTTATTACCAGCGCTCCCGCCATCTTTTCGGCAAACTTAAGATCGAGGTCTTGGACGCGTCGGGCCGGGTGGTAGATGAAGTGCCGGCGAGCAAGCGGCCCGGATTGAATCGCGTCATCTGGAGTATGCGCGAGAAGCCGCCGCGCGTCCCGCCCGCGGCGCAGATCGCAAATGCCGGAACGCGTGGCCCGCGTTTGCTGCCGGGCGTTTACACCGTGCGCATGACGAAAGCCGGAAAGACGACCGAGACGAAGCTCACGGTCGGGCTTGATCGCCGGGTCAAATTCAGCGAAGCCGACCGCAAGGCGCAGTTCGACGCGGCGATGAAAGTGCGTGCCTTGTTCGGCGACGAGAGCGCAGTGATGGATCGCATTCTTGCTCTCCGCGGCAGTTTGGCGAAGAGCGGAGCAGCCTTGCCGGAGGGTGATCCGCTCCGCAAAACGATCGCAGACTTCGACAAGAAAGTGGATGCGGTCCGGAAGCAGATTGTCGCGACCACCGAGGGCGGTGCGATCACGGGCGAGGAACGTCTGCGTGAGCACACTGACCTCCTTTATGGAGCGATCCTGAGCTACGAGGGCAAGCCGGGTGATTACCAAATCGCCCGCATCGACGCGCTTCGGCGAGAGCTGGATGACGTAACGAAAGAGTTTCAGCTGCTGATTGCGAAGGACCTTCCGGTGCTGAACGACGCACTCAAAGTGAAGAGCCAACCGGCCATCATTCCGCCGCCCGAGAAGATCGCCCTGAATGATCGGGCGCCTGGTTCTGGTCGTGCCATGCTTCCAGTGAACTTCCGCTTGCGTTAGCGATGCCGCGGTGCGCCAAGTGGCCGCCGCCAAATTCCTAAATCCTCAGATCGCCAAAGATCTCAGTGAGACGAACGCGGCGGCGGCACGATGACAATCTTTTTCGAGGGCATCTCAAGTATCCACCAGCCTTCGGGCGTTACGCCCATAAATCGGGCGCGCTCAGATCCCCGCGGCAGCCGCGGCTGAGCGAGGGTCTCTTCGGCTTGCCGCTTTGGCTTCTCTGGCCGTTCGGTTTTTTTGGCGGGTGACTTGGCTGGAACCTTGGATTCCGAATCGGACGCAGTCGTTTCGGCTGCGACGGAATCGACGGGGCCCTCTTCGGGAGGAGCTGGCTCGGCACGCCTTACTTCCGGCTCAGCCGGCTCCGCGCGTCGCACCTCGTGCATGATAATTTTTTTCCCTTCGCTCTGCTGAGTGACCGCGTTGGCCTCAGCATTGGCGGATTCGGCCGTGGCCGCCGGCGCAGCCTCCATCTGGCGTGTCGAAGCGACCTCGGAGGAATTGGTGGCCGCCGGAAGAGTGCTGGAATTGTTCGACGCGATGGACGCCGGTTCCTGCGCCCGCAGATTTGGCGGAGAATCGGGTGTCGTTGGCGGCACGGGCGCCGAAGCAACCTGGTTTGTCGAAACGCTCTCCACGGTGTCGGTGGCGGGAGGCAGCGGATTGGCGTTATCCGACTCCGCGCTCTTTGAAGGCCCCGATTCTGTTCGGTTCGAGTCCGCCACAGCAGGAGTTGGTTGGGTGGCGTTCGACGTTATCGCATTTGCCGAACTTGCCGTGACCGGCGTCGCGGTCGCGAAAGCATTAGGGACACCGATGGGCACTCCGATCGGTTCTTCCGCGTGGACAACCCGGCGGTGCCGAAGGTATCCCGGCAAGACCAAAGCCGCGAGTGCGGCGATCGCCAGAAACAGCGCCGCGAGTGCGAGCGTTTTCATTGGAATACGCCTATGCCCCGGCGCATCCGCCGAACGGGTCCGCGAGAATACAGGAAATCCGAATTTGCGGGCCCCGGTCTCTCGCAGTTCCACTTGAATCAGGCAATCCTGAAGCTGGCGGTAGAACGCGAGCGGATCGCGCGGTCGTGCATCTGGCTTTACCGACAACATTTGAGCAAGCAAACGCCTGACCTTTTTCGGCACAGCGCTCATCAGATCGACGGACGGTCCCGTTTTCGTGGGTGGCATGGCCATCGGCCCTTTGGGTGCCGTCAGGGGTGGGGCGCCGGTCAAGAGGAACCACATCGTGCACCCGAGCGAATAAATCTCCGAGCGGAAATCGACGGTGCCACGTTGAATCTGTTCCGGGCTAGCGTAATGCAACGACTTGTCGAAAGCGGCCACGGCGACATCGGTCCCGGAGAACTTCGGTGCGACGCCCACGAAATGCAGCACTTTCACCAAGGGCCACTCGCCCTCTGCTGTCTGGCCGGGGACCAGCACCAGATTACTCGGATTGATGGCGTGGTGGTTGATCCGGTGGAACGCCGCGGTGCCCAGCGCACTCACAACTTGTGCTGCAATGCGTAGGACAGGTCCCACCGGCATTGGTCCGTGGGTGTTGACCCATTCTTCGGCCAGGGTCCCCTCGAAGTCCTCTGTAATGTAAACAAGGTGCTCGTCTTCCACTCCGAAGTCATTCAGAGCGGGGATGTTGACGTGACTCAGCTTTTTCGCCGTGGCCGCCTCGGCTTCGAGCCGTTCGCGCACCGCCGCCTTCAGAGCCGCGGCGGGGACCAACTCCACCACCACTTTTTTCCCGGAATCGATCTCTTCTCCCTCATACGTGAGCGGGCTGTCGGTGAGTTCTCCCACCGCTGCGATTTCCTCAGCGGCGACGCGGTATTTGCCCAGAAATATTTTGTTCTCCATGTGTCGAGGCGGAAGCCAAGCGAGCCCGCATAATTAGATCGAACGGTGCGCTGGCGGCGGGTGCCGGCTTCCGTGAAATTAGACTTCGATCACGGAAAAAAATTCACGCCAATCTTAAGCGCGTTTCGGCGCGCCTGCGTTCCGTCCAGGTTCCCTAGAGGTCGTAGAGCAACAAAGGCAGCTCCCGCCGCTGGTTCTCAATATTTGTTACCGTCACACCAACGTGTCGCGCTCCCATGCGCAGATAAAAACCTTCAGCGTTCGGATCGGCTTCAATCTTCAGTGTTCGGTGGCCGAGCTTGCTGGTTTGCTCGAGGGCGTGTTCGAACAGCGCGCGCCCGATCCCGCGCCCCATTGCGTGTGGCGCTATCCAGAGATGGTCGAGATGAAGCCCGTCGCTTTCGGTTGTCAGCAGATAGAATCCAACCGCGCGAGCATCTTCCATCGCGGAATAGGTCACATTCGCGGCGATGAATTGAGGACGCATCGTCAAAATCTCCCGCCAACTCTGGATCCAGTGTTCGGGGTAACCCCAGTGGCGTTTGGCCGCGTGGGCGATTTCCGTCAACGCCTCGGCATCTTCAGGTTTGGCGCGGATAATTTGCATTTTTGCCTGTAGCCGCCGCCCTGTGGGCGGCGTGAGGCTAAGCTACGTCGCAGGCAAAGCCGCGCCAACTCTCGCGCTTCGCACACCGAAATGGCTACAGGGCATTACGACTCTCAGGATTCCGCGCGAACGGATTGAAATTTGTGTCGCGATCGTACACATCCACGCCTTCCGAGCGTTTTAGTTTGTTGACGATGGCGTAGGTGAGCGGAGTCAGGATTGCTTCGTAGATGACTTTTGTCCAGTAACCCCAAAAGATGAGACTGCCTATCGTGCGCCACGATTCGCGGCCCCCGAACGCGATGAGAATGACGATGGTGGTATCCACGAGCTGACCGACGATGGTGGAACCGACGGTGCGCGTCCAGAGCCAGCGGCCGTTCGTCCAAAGTTTCATTTTCGCCAGGACGTAGGAGTTGGTGAATTCGCCCGCCCAAAATGCGACCAGGCTGGCGACGACAAATCGCGGGACGGTGTAGAAGACGGCTTCGAATGCGTCCTGGTTTTTCCATTCCGGCGCGGCGGGAAATGAAACAACGAAAACGGCTACCAGCGTCATGAGAATGTTCGCAAAAAGCCCAAGCCAAATGGCCCGTCGCGATGCGCCGTAGCCGTACACTTCGGTGAAGATGTCGCCGAAGATGTAGGTGAGCGGAAACAGCAACTGCGCGCCGCTGATGTGCGGGACGAAACCGAAGATGCTAATCGGAATCGCGCAGATCTTTTGCCCCACCAGATTCGAGATCAAAAGGATGACTACGAAGACATGGACGAGCAGGTCGTAAAAACGAAAACTGCTCAGGCGCGTATCGCGTGCCGTTAATCGGCGGATCATTGTTTCAGCCATCGCGATCTAGTTAACCGCGGATTACGCGGATAGCGCGGATTTTTCTTCTGATCCGTGTCCCATCCGCGTAATTCGCGGTTAACTAAGTTCGCGTTTTCGCCGCGCAGCATTTACTACGGCAGCCGATGAAGATAGCCTTCGGCAAAGTGCGCCTCGATTGCAAGGCCCTGCGGAAAGTGCGGCGGGAAAGCGATCGAGCTTACGTCGTGCGAAATGAAGGTGCTGGCCGTGCTATTTCGCGAACGCGGCAACGCAGTTTCCCGCGAAGCGCTCCTGAACGAAATCTGGGGCGTGGAGTATTACGGCACCACGCGCACCCTCGATCAGTTGATCGTGAAACTGCGCCAAAAGATCGAAGACAAACCCGCTGAGCCGCGGCATCTCCTCACCGTCCACACGCTGGGGTATCGGCTCGAGGTCTGAGCGGCCGCGCCGAAACTGCCAGTCCTCTCTTGCCAAAGCCCGCGCTTTTGCATGCCAACAACGGGGCGCCTTCAGGGGGGGACCGGTCGCCATCCCGCCGAAGAGTTTTTTCTTGATACTGTCCATCTGCACAGTATGACGGTAGACATGCCGACCGCCCCCACGAGACGCCAGAAGGAAATCGCGGAATTCCTCAGCGCGGAATTCGAACGCCGTGGGATGATGCCAACGGAAAGGGAAATCGCGGCCCGCTTTCGCTTTTCAAGTCGCAATTCTGTCCGGTCCCACCTGCGACTTATGGAAAAGAAAGGAATGCTCGCCCGACAGCCATTCACGGCGCGAGGATTGCAGCTCGCGATAGGTGCTGCGTTTGGCATTCCTCTTCTCGGCGATATCGTTGCAGGCGATCCAGAGCTGGCGATCGAAAGCGCGAAGCAAACCGTCCCGATGGCGCCGGAGTTTTTTGGTGTTTCGCGCCTTTTCGCGTTACGCGTGAAGGGCGATAGCATGAAGGACGCTGGCATCTTGCCTGGCGATATCGCGGTACTCCGGCGGCAGGAGGATGTGGACAACGGCGAAATCGCCGCAGTGCTGATAGAGGATGAGGCGACTTTGAAATTTCTTTATCGTCGCCGTGGGACGCTAGTCCTCCGCGGGGCCAACCCGACATTCAGCGATATCATCATTCGCAGCGGTGACGAACGCGCGATACGCGTTCTGGGAAGATATGTGGGCCTAATCCGAAAGAAAGGTACAGCTTGATGTCCACTGGAGCTGCCACCACCGACCCTCGGCCTTTGGCGCAGCGCCTCGCGGCTTTCGGATGCACCAGCTTCATCCGTCTCGACCAAAAGCTTTCTGTCCCCACCCAGCTCGACTACCTGGACTTGTTGCCTACGCGAAGCAACGGAGCTCCAATTCTTACAGCCGTCGCCGAACATCAAGGGACCGCATTGCTCTACGTCGTGGATGAGGGGGGGGCCGTAATGAGCGACCTGGATTCGCTAGCGGAAGTTCGTCGGCAGCTAGCCAATCGCAGTGATCCCGCCTGGTTGGGTCTGTTGCGACCTGGATCGCTCGAAATTTTTCCGATTGGTTTCCACGAGCAGTCTCAAACGCGTCCGATTCGGGTAATCGAGGAAGACTCGGCTGCCGCGCCTTTGTTTTTCCAAGGACTGGTGCATGGGACGTTCGAGGAAAACAGCCGCCTGCGAGGCACAGATTACGTCTTCCACAAAATTTTCGACCTGCTGACGCAAACGACAAATCAGTTCGTGCCACGCGAAGGCCGCGGTGCGCTCGACGCGTTGGAAGTCCTTTCAATGGCTGGCCGAGCGCTCTTCTTCCGATTCCTCATCGACCGCCGGATCATATTAGAGATGGAGCTGCATGGAGACGATGGTATTTGCCCGGCTGCGAGAGAGCTTAAGGATGCATTTTCCACCGCGGAGAAGGCCGCGCAGACTTCGGCTTGGCTCGACGCAACGTTCAACGGGGACTTCCTCCCGCTCATTGACGAGTCCATCGCCAACGATGACCGCCCTGCACGTGAGACCGAGTATTTGCGTTTTTACAAGCGGGTGCAGCGTCTCGTGGGCAAGAGCATTTTCGATCATCTTGAAGCCATTCTGCGTGGCTGGCGCGAGGTCGGCGGCGGATTTCAGCCAGAACTCGACTGGGGCGATCTCGACTTTTCGCATATCCCCGTCGGCGTGCTGAGCCAGGTTTATGAGAGCTTCAGCCATCGGGCTGATCCCCGCACGGCACGCGACACTAGCGTCCACTACACGCCGCGCACAATCGCCGGATTGATGGTCGAAGAAGCGTTCGCTGCAGTGAAAGAACCCGCGAGAGCTAAAGTGCTCGATGGCGCATGCGGTGCGGGAATTTTCCTCGTTCTCGCGTTTCGACGCCTGGTTCGTGAGCAATGGATACGCAATGAGGAACGACCAAAGACTGCGCTCATCCAGAAGATTCTCTACAATCAGCTCTGCGGATTTGACATCAGCGAGGCGGCACTACGCCTAGCTTCGCTGTCCCTGTACATCACGGCGATCGAACTCAATGCCAGCCCGCGTCCCCCGCGAAGTCTCAAGTTTCCGCGCAACGTGCGCGGTGGTGTGCTTCATCGCTTCGGTGTCGCTGCAGATCGTGGAGGAAAGGACGGATCTTTTCCGCTCGGCAGTCTCGGGCCAGAAGTGTCGCGCGATTTCGACAAGACCTTCGACATCGTAATCGGCAATCCGCCTTGGACGCGCCTTCGCGACGAGCAGCAAACGGATGACAATACCGGCAATTCACAGACGGGGGCCCTGAATGCTGCGTTCACTGCCATCGGCCGCCGAGTCCTAGCGACGCGTGGCTTAGATCACCTCGCGAGGCGCTATGAGAATCCGGACAAAAATCCTGACATTCCGTTCCTGTGGCGTGCGATGGAGTGGACCAAAGCTGACGGAATCATCGCACTGGCGATGCCAGCTCGCCTGTTTGGCCGCACGTCAGGGAAAGGGCTTTTCGCGTGGCGCGCCGTGTTGCGCAGCGTCGAGGTCACCGGGCTGATCAATGGTGCAGACTTGCGGAAGACCGCCGTCTGGGACGGAATCGATATGCCCTTCTGTGTAGTGTTTGCACGTAACAAACTCCCTGATCCAAGTCACCGTTTCGAATTTGCGGCGCCAACATATGAGCCAGACCTTAATAGTGGCGGTCGATTTCGAATCGATTATGGAGCGGCACAGCCCATCAGCGTTGCTACGCTAAAGAACCAGCCTTGGCTGCTTAAGACGCTGTCGCTAGGAACCTGGCTGGACGTCCAAGTGATGGAGGCTCTCACGCAGGCTTTTTCCAAAACACTCACAGCGCGTTGGAGTGACTGGGATGCGACGGCCGAGAAAACGGGCCAAGGCTACAACCGATCGCCAAAACTTAGGCAGAAATGGTTCAATTTTCTTGGCAAGTTGAAAGTCTTCGAGCCGCCCAAGGAGGGTTTTTCGATCGAATATTCGAGTCTGCAAAAATACTCGGAGCTTCACGGTCAGGATGCTGAAGGAAGAAGCAGCGCGCACGGGCCGCGCCGTCCACAACTTTACCAACCTCCGCTTGTAATCATTCCGAAAGCACCTGGCGACAATCCAGCCTCTCCGAAAGCTTACTTCTCTACCAAGGCTCTCGCGTTCTCGCAGAGCAACTATGGGTATTCATGCGCCGGCCACCCTCAAGCTCAGACGTTGGCCTCGCTGCTTTACTTGGTGGCTCACTCCACCTTGTTCCGCTATTTCGTCTTGATGGTCAGCGTGTCACAGGGGGCCGACCATATGATTTTTACTAAGCAAGACTTCGATGCGTTGCCCTTTCCCGATGTCAATAAGCTGGCCGCTGCTACGAGAACTAGAATCGAGAACCTCGCACATCGGCTTGAACACGACGTTCATAAGCCATTGGACGAGTTGGACGAATTGCTTTTCGGCCTCTACGGGCTCGACGCGGATGCCGTGCAGGTTGCCAAGGACACTCTCTTTTCAGCCGCTTCTTATCGTAAGGTCGGTCGTGCCGCACTGAACCGGACAACGCGCGAAACCCGTACAGGGTTCGTCCAAGCGTTATACGAATCGCTTGAACCGTATTTTAGCGT
Organism: Verrucomicrobiota bacterium; assembly: GCA_041167205.1. Classification (GTDB taxonomy): domain Bacteria; phylum Verrucomicrobiota; class Verrucomicrobiia; order Chthoniobacterales; family UBA10450; genus AV80. The sequence continues at coordinate 10,273 of JBEEHC010000008.1, read as the reverse complement.
TTGCGGCGAACATGTCGCCGTACGCGAGCCCGGATTTCAGCCTGATACCTGGCGTCAGCCATGGTTTTTCCTCGCGGTCTCACGCGAAGAAGAGACAGTCCCTGTAAATCCCAGTCTGCTGCGGATAGCGATGGAGGTTGCAAACCGGCGCGGTTGCAGCCGCCTCATCGTCCACGCGCCTAACAAACAAGGGCTTCTACTCGGCCTACTCAATGAACGCCGTTGGTGGACAGCTACTCGTGCGCGGCTTTGTGCCCAGCACATCATCCGCGAGCGCATCGGCGCCTTCGGTCTCCCCGAGAACGCATGAGTGGTGATACGCCAGTCGGCTTTTTTACTGGTCGCTCGTCGGAAAATTACGATCTTCCACATCCTAAGCTTGGTTTTCCCGTAATTTTGCTGGTCCGGAAAGCGCTACTGCATGCTTTCGACTTGCTGCGTGCGCAGACCCTTAACTTGGCCGATGCCAAGGAAGATGAGGTCACAGCATGGATCCGCAGCATAATTGAGAACGATCTCCGCCAATCAGGCAGCGTTGCCGGTTTTAACACGAGGTTCTTCGACGCGGTAACCCGCCAGGGACAAGTGGCGAATTTCGACGGCACGCGCCACAGCAAATCGCCCGACCTCTGTTTCAAACTGCGTCATGACGACCGCGAGCCACGCCGCGTCCTCTCTGAGTTCGACGCGTTATTCGTTGAATGCAAGCCGGTTGATGCTGCTCATCCTGCTGGAGGAAAATACTGTGATGACGGCCTAATCCGGTTCGTTCGCGGCGATTATTCGTGGGCAATGCAGGAAGCGATGATGCTCGCGTACGTCCGCGACGGTCGGTCGATTGCCGAACACCTTGTGCCAGCTATGTCCGGAAGCGAACGAAAGACTTCGCTAAAGACGATACAGATGCCGGAACCGTCCCTCTCTCCGTTTGCTTGCGCGACTTCGGCAGCGGAAGCGTTGCACGTCAGCAAGCATCGCCGAGGTTTTCCCTGGCCGGAAGCAAAAGGAGAGGCAACAGAAATCACAATTTATCATGTCTGGCCTGCGTGCTGTTGACCTGCGGCCCGCCTTTGAGTGGTGGTCACAGCCTCTGCGGTTGTTTGGTTAAGGCCGTTTAACTTAGCCTCCACATGGCGCTACGAGTTCTGTCGGTCTGAAACCAACCCGGCCGGAGTCTCGCCGACCCAGCCGTCGCTAGATTTCAGCTCGACGGAGTCTCGTCCTGCCACAGATGAAAACGGGTTTCGAAAATGGGACGGCAAAATCCCGACGACGGGAAAAAAGCACCCGCGCATGACTGGACTCTATCCGCGTAAACCCTTCATAGCCTTGTGGAAAGGAAACGGTTTGGCCGCTGGCATAACCCATGCAAAGGGGTGTCCACTGAACTCGATCTCTCATGTAGTTTCGCTCCATTTTTTACCTCAACCCATCCGACCTATGATCACTCGCACCCTTCTTTTGCTCGTCGCCGCCACCGCCACGGCTTCCGCGTTATCGGAAGAGAATATCAATCAACAACTCGATGCTGCGCCCGGCGGCAGGATCATCGTCGATGTCGATTTCGGAACGATCGACGTCACGGCGGGTGCGGACGATAAAGTCGTCGTCGCAGCGCACCGCAAGGTCGATTCGAATAACGAAGCGCAGGAAAAGGAATACCTGGCCGCGGCTCCGGTGACGGTGACCAAGGATGGAAACACGGTGACGATCCGCGCGAGACGCCAGCAGAAAGATCACAATGCAAACTGGTCCGGGCGCTGCAGCATGGATGCGCGTTACACCGTGCATGTGCCGCGGAACTTCAACTCCGAACTCCGCACCGGCGGCGGTACGATCATTGGCGCTGAACTTACGGGCACGATGAGCGCGGACACGAGCGGCGGTAAATTGAAATTCACGCATCTGCGCGGCCCGACCGGCGCGACGACCAGCGGCGGAAGCATCGAGCTTAACGGCTGCGAAGGTGCGGTGAAGGTCGATACCAGCGGTGGCCGGATTGAGTCGATCGACGGGAGCGGTTCGCTCGAGGCGCGCACATCCGGTGGATCGATCGTCGTGCGGAATTTTGGCGGCGACACCAAGGTGGAAACCAGCGGTGGTCGACTGGCCTTCGAAAACATCAACGGCAAAATAACCGGACGAAGTTCCGGCGGATCGATCACCGCTCGGTTGAAATCGCCAGTGCCCGGCGATGTGAATCTGGAAACTTCCGCCGGCAGCATAGACGTGACCGTTCCCGCGGATGCCGGATTGGATGTCGAGGCCGAGGCCAGCTCCGGAAGAGTGACGAGCGAGCTGCCTTTCGTCGGCCTTCGGACGGACCGCGAGCAGATGAAGGGAAAGATCAACGGCGGCGGGAAGTCGCTCTTTCTTCGCTCCGGCGCCGGCAGCATTACGATCAAGCCGGCTTCGGCCGAAGTCGCGGCGCGATAATTCGCCGGTCTTATGAACGATCTGCGTTTCGCGCTCCGGCAGCTCCGGAAATCCCCGGGCTTCACCCTGATCGCCGTGATCACGCTTGCGCTCGGGATCGGCGCGAACACTGCGATCTTCAGTGTCATTTACGCGGTCCTGCTCAAACCACTGCCCTACCCCGATCCGGATCGGATCACGATTCTGACCGAATCGGACATAAGTCAGCCCGCCATTTCCGTCAGCTTCCCGGACTACGTTGATTGGAAACGCGACAACACCGTCTTCGAGCAGCTGGCGGTTTCCCGGCGTGAATCCTTTAATCTGAGCGGTCTGCAAGATCGGGCGCCGGAACAAGTTTCCGGTGCAATCGTTACAGCCAATTTTTTCAAGGTCGTCGGACTGGCGCCGCAACTCGGGCGGACGTTCACGGAAGAAGAAGATCGCGTCGGCGGCCCCCTTCTCGCGGTCATCAGCGATCGGCTTTGGCAGAAATTCTTCGAGCGCAATCCCAATGTGCTTGGCCGCATCCTCAACTTCGGCAACCAGCCTTACACCGTGATCGGTGTGATGCCGCCGCAGATGTTCTCTCCGCGCACCGTCGAGGTCTGGTTTCCGATCATGCGCCGGACGGACCACGCGTCGTGGCAGATGCGCGACAATCATCCGGGCTTGTACGGCTGGGGGCGCTTGAAACCGGGCGTTACCCTGGAGCGGGCGCAGGCCGAGATGAGCACGATCGCGGCGCGGCTCGAGCAGAAATATCCCGATTCAAATTCGAAAGTCGGAGTAAAACTCGCGCGGCTCCTCGAAAATCAGGTGGGTGAATACCGAACGAGTCTCGGGCTCCTTCTCGGGGCCGTGGGTCTCGTGCTCCTGATTGCCTGCGCGAACCTGGCAAATCTTCTCGCGGCGCGAGGCGCTGCACGCGCGCGGGAGTTTGCGGTGCGCGCCGCTGTGGGTGCCAGCCGGTGGCAGATCATTCGGCAACTTTTGCTCGAAAGCGTGGTGCTCGCGACGATCGGCGGCGCGCTCGGCCTCTGTCTCGCCGCCTGGTGCCGGGATTTGCTCGTCGCGGTGTCGCCGCCCGGCGTTGCGCGTTTCCAAAATCTGTCTCTGGATGGCTGGGTCCTCGGATTCACCGTCCTGATTTCCTTCGTGACCAGCATCCTCTTTGGTCTCTGGCCGGCCTTGCACACCTCCCGCGCCGACATTCAACTCGCCCTGAACGCCGGCGGCCGCGGGAGCTCGGATGCTCCGGGCGCGCGCCGATCGCGCGATCTCTTGGTCATCGTGGAAGTAGCGCTCACTCTCGTGCTCCTGAGCGCGGCGGGTCTTGTTCTGAAAAGTTTCGCGAATGCGAGAGCGCTCCCGCTCGGTTTCGACCCGCACCTTTTGCTTTCGGCACGCGTCGATCTTCCGGAGCCGAGCTATTCTGATTCGACGAAGCTCCTGAATTTTTCCAGCGCTCTGCTCGAAAAACTAAAAGAGCTTCCTGGCGTCGAGCATGTTGCCCTGGCCGCCAATCCGCCGCTGATGACGGGCTGGCAAACCGGTTTCTTGCCTGAAGGCACGCCGGAGCCGCCGCCAGGCCAGTTGCCGGCGGTCGAGATGTCCGTCATAACGAGCGACTATCTCCAGACACTCGGGACGCCCCTGCTGCGCGGTCGCGGTTTTGACACGCGCGACACACTCGATGCGCCGCCCGTTCTCATCGTGGATCAGATGCTCGCCGACCGCTACTTCCCCGGCCAGGACGCGGTCGGGAAACGCGTTCGCATGTCCACGGACGAGAAAAAGGGGCGGCAATATCGAACAATCGTCGGCGTTGTTCCGCATCTGAAGGTTTACGGGTTCGAGGAAACCACTTCGTTGCCGCAGGCCTATCTTCCGATGACGCAACAACCGCAGACGGGTCTGGTCGTCTTACTGCGCACTTCGCTTACGCCGAAGAATCTTGAAAAACCTGTTCGCCAGATCGTTGCTTCACTCGATCCGGCGCAGCCTGCCTTCGAATTCCGCACGATGCAGGAGCGCGTGGAGGAAACGTGGGCGACGCCGCGCTTAATGAGTTTTCTCCTGGTCTGTTTCGCCGTGCTCGCGTTGACGCTTGCGGTCGTGGGTCTCTACGGAGTGATGGCCTTCAATGGCTTGCGTCGCATGCGCGAAATCGGGGTGCGTCTCGCCCTGGGAGCAATGCCCGCGCAAATTCGAATGATGATGCTGCGCCAGGGCATGCGTCTCCTCGGGTTCGGTTTGCTCCTGGGTTTCGTGGGTGCGTTCGCCCTCTCGCGGGTCATCCGAAGTTTACTTTTCAGCGTGAATGCAAACGACCCGCTCATCTATGGAGCGGTCTCGCTCGTGCTGGCCGCTGCCGCGCTGGCCGCCTGCTGGCTGCCGGCGCGACGTGCCTCACGAGTCAATCCGATGATCACACTGCGCGCCGAATGATGGCCTAACGAGAGGAGAAAATCCGATGAACAACCTGCGCTATGCCCTTCGCCAACTCCGCAAATCGCCGGCGTTCACTTTCGTCGCGGTGCTCACGCTGGCGCTCGGCATTGGCGCGAACACCGCGATCTTCACTGTCGTGCATGCGGTCCTGGTGGCGCCACTGCCTTATCCCGGCTCCGATCGCATCGTCGCGGTGCAGTCGCGCAATCTCCAGGAGAACCTCACGCGCGAAGCACTCGCGCCCGCCGGTTTCCGCGGACTGGAGAAGCAGGCGACCTCCTTCGAGAGCATCGCCGCCAGCCGCTATAATTACGACAACCTCACGCGGATCGACAAACCGACCACCGTGACCGGCAGTCTTGTCACGCAGGATTATTTTCGGGTTTTCGGCGAAAGAGCTCTGATCGGCCGCACCTTTACCCGGGAGGACGCCGCAGCCGACGCCAAGCCCGTCGTCGTCCTCAGCTACGATCTTTGGCAAAAACAATATGGCGGCCGCGCGGACATCATCGGCGAGTCGATCACGATCGCCGATCTCCCGCATGAAGTCGTCGGCGTCATGCCGCGGAGATTCAAAGACCCGTTTGGTATCTCGGTCCTGTGGCGGCTCTTTCCAAACGAAGGCGGCGAAAACGCGGTCGCCACGTCGCGCTTCTGGGGGACGATCGGGCGGCTGAAACCGGACGTCCCGGTCTCCAGCGTGCAGGCGGAGCTGGCCACGATCGCCGGCCGGTTCGCGCAGAGCGACCCAAAATTCTACAAAGGCTGGGACTTCATGTTGAGTCCACTGCATGACGAGGTGGTGGGAAACTTCCGCGAGGGTTTGCTCCTGGTGGTGGGCGCCGCGCTGGTCGTTCTTCTTATCACGTGCGCCAATGTGGCCGGCCTGCAATTCGTCCGAGCGTCCACCCGCCAGCGCGAAGTCGCGATCCGCCTGGCCCTGGGCGCCAGCCGCACGGCGATCGCGCGGGAACAGTTGATCGAGTCGCTGCTGCTCGTCGCGCTGGGCGGCATCGGCGGGGTCTTGATCGGCAGCTGGGGTCTGGACTTGCTGCTCGCCAGTCTGGCGCGCGATTGGATTCCGCGTGCCGATGAAATCGCGCTCAACCTTCCGGTGCTTTTCGCTACAGGGGTGATGGCATTGTTTACTGGAGTCGTCTTCGGCCTTTATCCCGCCTGGCGCGCGACTAAAATCGACGCGATCGATTCGTTGCGCGACGGAAGCAAAGGCTCGTCCGGCCTTCAATCGGTCCGGCTCCGCGGCGCGCTCGTCATCACGCAGATCGCGCTCACGATGGTGCTGCTCGTTTGCGCGGGTCTGGTCTGGAAAAGCTTTGCTGCGATCACTGGAGTGAATCCCGGCATTCAAATCGAGAACACGCTAAGCATGGTGCTCACGCTCGCGCCGACCCGCTACGACAATTCGCAAAAGCGGACCGATTATTACCGCCGGGTCCTCGAGCGCGTGAGCGTGCTGCCGGCCGTCGACTCCGCGGCCTTCACCCAGACCATGCCCTTCACGTGGGGAATACCGGCTACGTTCTCGGTTTACGGCTCGGCCGATGACGGCGCGAAATTACCGTCGGCTTTCTATGATTCGGTCAGCCCGTCCTATTTTGCGACGTTGCACATTCCGTTGGTGGCGGGCCGGGCCTTTGCCGAGACCGACGACAGCAAGGCGCCGCCGGTTATTATTTTGAGTCAATCTGCCGCGCGCAAATTTTTCCCTGGTGCAGATCCGATCGGGAAGCGGCTCTTGCTTCCGCCGAGCCGGCAGCAACCGAATCCAGTCCCACTCGAAGTGATCGGTCTTGTCGGTGATGTTCCGCGCAATGGGCTCAATGCCGCGACGCCCTACCAGGTTTATGCGTCGTTGAATCAGCGCGCCTGGGCTTTCTCGACGCTGCTGGTGCGCTCGCCGCTGCCGGTCGAGAAGCTTTCGCAAGCGATCCAGCGCGCGATCTGGGAATTCAATCCCGAGCAAACGATTTCAAATGTCGTGCCGGTCCGAACCCTGGTGAAACAGAGCCTCACTCAGCCGCAGCTTTATCTGACACTCTTCAGCCTCTTCGCCCTGCTCGCGCTGCTGCTGGCAGGCATCGGCCTTTACGGCCTCATCGCCTATAGCGTGGCGCAACGCACGCGCGAATTCGGTATCCGGTTCGCGCTCGGCGCCCAGGTCGGCGACGTCCTTCGCCTCGTGCTCGGTCAAGGCGCCAGGCTGACTGCTTTCGGTCTCGTCCTCGGATTGCTGGCAGCGGCGGCCGTCGCGCGTCTCATGGAAACGCTACTCTTCCGGACCACCGCCTACGATCCAGTCGTGTTTGGCGTCGTCGTATTTGTTCTCGCCGTCATCGGCCTGCTGGCCGCGTTGTTACCCGCTCTCCGGGCCACCAAAGCAGATCCCGTCGCCGCGCTGCGCGCTGAATAGTCTCTGCATGAACAACCTCCGTTACGCCTTTCGACAACTTCGCAAAGCTCCGGCCTTCACGCTCACCGCGCTCGCCACGGTCGCGATCTGCCTCGGAGCGAACCTCGCGATTTTCGCGGTCATCAATTCCATCCTGCTTCGTCCGCTTCCATTTCCGCAATCCGATCGGCTGGTCACGATCTACAACACCTATCCGAAAGCGGGCGTCGAAAATGACGGCTCGTCAATCACCAACTACTACGAGCGCCGCGGCAATATCCCCGCCTTGTCGAGCCTTTCCATTTATATGGAGCGCAGCGAAGTCGTCGGCGAACCGGGCTCGACCGAGCAGATGGGAGTCATCCGCATCTCACCGGATTTCTTCGCTACCCTCGGCGTGAGGCCCGCGCTCGGTCGCAGCTTCACCGAGGAAGAATGGATTCAGCAGAAGAACGTCGCTATCCTGACGGACGCTTTCTGGCGCGAGCGCTTCAATTCCGATCCAAACGTTCTGGGCCGCTACACTCGGATTAACGGCATCCCCAGAGAGATCGTCGGTGTCCTGCCTCCTGGTTTTCGCTTTCTTTCGTCCGAAGCGCGCCTGTTTGTTGGGATGAAATCCAGCGAGGAACAGCGTTCCGCAAAAGCGCGTCACTCTGGCGGCGGCGCCACACACATGATCGCGCGTTTGAAACCGGGCGCCACCATCGCAGAAGCGCAAGCGCAAATCGACGCGCACAATGCCGCCGTCGAGGAGGACAACCCGGAGGCGAAGATGATGGCTGAAGCCGGCTTCCGCTCGCCGGTGGTTTCACTGCACGCCGACCACGTTCGCTCCATCCGTCCGACACTTTTGTTGATGCAGGCCGGCGTGTTTTTCCTCCTGCTCATCGGCGCGGTTAATCTCGTGAACCTGCTCCTGATCCGCGCGGGCGGACGTGCGAAAGAAATGGCGATCCGTCAATCGATGGGGGCCAGCCGGCGGCAGGTCGTAGGGCAGGTCATGGTTGAGACCGTTGTTTTGACCGCAAGCGGGGGATTGCTCGGGCTCGTTGCGGGGGCGTGGGGAACGCGGTTACTGGAAATTCTCGGGGCGGGCCGCCTGCCGCTCGGCGCGCGGATAGAGTTCGATGGCTGGCTGGCGGCAATCGGTTTGATCGGCTCGCTTGTTCTCGGAATCGTCATCGCTCTGCCGATTGCATGGTTCAACCTGAGCAGTCATCTCGGGCACGCACTTCAATCCGAGTCGCGGAGCGGGACGACGAGCCGCGCCGCGCAAAGTCTGCGGCACTGCTTCATCATCGCCCAGATCGCACTCGCGTTCGTTCTCCTGGCCGGCGCTGCCTTGCTCGGACTGAGCCTGAAAAAAGTCATGGCGGTCTCTCCGGGCTTCCAGGCCGATCACATTCTTACCGGCGAGTTGACGATCCCATGGCAAAGCGATCCGAAGCGCCACGTTGAGATCGGCGATCGCCTGCTGGAATTGATCCGCCAGCAGCCTGGTGTGACCGCTGCCGGAATCATCACGAATATGCCGCTGACGGGCGATAACGGCAAAACGGCCGCCGCGCCGAAGGGCTATGTGCCGCCGGCGGGCCAGTCGCTGCAGGGTCATTACTCCTATGCCGTCACCGGCAATTACTTCACCGCGCTCGGCATTCCGTTGCGCGAAGGACGCTTTCTGACCTCCGAGGATTCGCACCGGGCGGAACGAGTCTGTGTCGTTGATGAAGATTTTGCGCGTCATTATTTTCCCAACGGCGGCATGCTCGGTGAGAAAATCACGCAGGCCGGCGAAAGGGATGCGAACGGCGGCGTGCTCGGCCAGAAAATCACGCACGCCGGCGAAACCGATGACGCGAAACTCTTCACGATTGTCGGCGTGGTCGGTCGGGTGAAACAGGCGGCGCTCACCGAGCCGCAAGGCCAGGGGGCGGTTTACATTCCATTCAGTTATCGAGAGAACTCTTATTATTTCGTGGTCACGCGCACCAGCCAGCGTCCTGAAGCATTCGGCGGGACGCTCCGCAAACTGGTCCGCGCGGCTGATCCGGATTTGGCGATCGAGAACATCCGCTCGATGGAGACGCACGTTGCGGACAGTCTCATCGCGCGGCGGTCGCCGGCGCTGCTGGCGGGAATGTTTGCCGGTGTGGCTCTCCTCCTGGCTGCGATCGGGACCTACGGAGTCTTGAGTTATGCGGTCGCCCAACGCAATCGCGAGATTGGAATACGGATGGCCGTGGGCGCGCAACGGCATCAAATCGCCGCCCAGTTCCTTTCGTTAGGCCTGCGCCTGCTCGCCGCCGGAACCATCCTCGGTTTGATCGGCGCGTGGCTGGCCGGAAGAGCGATGCAAAGCGTTCTCTTCGACGTACCGACGCTGCCCGTCGCCACTCTTTTCGGCACCGCACTTGTCTTAAGCGCGGTGTCATTCATCGCCTGCTTCATCCCTGCCCGCCGCGCGACCAAAGTCGACCCGATGGTCGCGCTTCGAGCCGAATGACAGCCATGATTACGCGCCGCGAATTTGCAAAACCACTGAGCGGGGGATTGGCCACCTTTGTCTGTTTGGCGGCCACAATTTCAAGCAGCGCAGCGCAGTCGGCTTCGGGCCATTTCCGTTTCAAACGCGATGGGCAACTGATGATGGTGCAGGTTCGCATCAACGGCACCGAACCGAGCTGGTTCGTCGTCGATTCGGGCGCGCCCCACACAATTTTCGATCCGACATTCGCGCAGGCGTTGGGCCTGAAAGTCGAGAGCGCTCCTCCCATCACCGGCACTGGAGCGGGAAAAGTTGCCAAGTCCGTGACGGGTCCAGCGGCGATGTCACTAAATGACGTAACGATCGATCTGGCTGAGCCGTGGGTGATTGATCTGAGCAAGGTGCCCATTTCGAAAGAAGCGAAGGGCCTCGTCGGCGCCGAACTTTTCGAAAAGTTCGTGGTCGAAATTGATCCGCTGCAATCCGCTTTCAGTGTCTTCGATCCC
>JBEEHC010000007.1:0-37736 GCA_041167205.1 Verrucomicrobiota bacterium | reverse complement strand
CGGCTCGGGATGACAGATTACTCGTTTACTTCTCAGTAGGTTTCGTTTCGCTTTGTGTCATTCCGTGACCGTCCATGAGTGACGGACGGATGCGCAGGAAAACCTGGAATGAGTAGGGCAGGTCGTTCCCATAATATCGATCCAGCCCGCTGGGCACATCGTGGATCGTGAACTGTCCGCCGAGGCCGACATCGATCCCTCGCCCGTGCGTCAGATCGCGGACGTAACCGATCGTGTAAGCATTGATCGGGAAAAGGCGCTCGTGATCGACCTCATCGAGCACAAGTTCGTGCCCCGGCTTTTCGACGTGCTCGAAACGCGCGTAGAACGTGTCCCGCCCGCGCTGATAATTCGACTCGACCAGGAACGACTGCGTCTTGCCATGACCGCTGTCGCGATTCTGTCCCCAAACAAACGAGTTCGACCAGTTCGCGTCGGGACCGAGCGGCACATTATATATGAGCGACGCTGTCGTCCGGTGCCGGTTCGCATCCGGTTCGAGCTCCTCCGGGCTGTGCAGGTAACCATGCGAAACTTGCAGAGCCAGATTTTTGGTTGGGTTCCAGGAGATCCGTCCGCTGAACGAATCGAGCTTCGGCTGATCGAAATCGTAACGCACCTCGTCCGGTTCCCGCCCCTTGAACGTGCTCGCTTCCATTTTCAGATCGCGCCAGACCGCGCCCATCGTCACGACGCCGAACGCAACGTGCGTCGAGTCCTGCCAGTGATGGCTGAGCGGCGCGTCGGGATTATCCATCGCGGAGAGCCGATGCATGAACGCCGGCGGCCCCAGCGCCGGCTCGCCCGGATAACCGGTATAGAGATAGGCCGAAAGGTCGTGCCCGAACTTTTGCGAATAACTCACCGAGATCTCATCGAACAGGTCATGCGGATGTTGCCGGTCGTGCAACGCCTCGCCGTTCCACTTTTCGCCGGTTTGAAATTAGAGCGGATTTCCGCTCCCCCGTTCCGTGATGAGATCGAGGCTCATCATTCCGCGAAATCCGATCTGCGCGCTCTCCCCGAGCGGATGCGAATACATAGCCATGAACCAGTTCGGCCCATCGATCCGATCGTCGCCGCGGCGCGTGTTCGCATTTACGTAGCGCGGAAAAATCCCGCCGTGCAGCATGAGCATGTCGTCGCCGAACATGAACATTCGCCCGTACATCGGCGTCGAATCCGGCACCCAGCTCGAGCCGGAACTCTCGCGGCTCATCGGCTCCGCCACGTTCACCGACGATTGCATCGACATGTGCGGCATGTCGTGCGTCGGGTGTCTATCATGCGACGCATGATTGCCCTCCTCGTTGGATGCTGGACGTTGGACGTTGAACGTTGGACGTTTCTTTTCTGCTCTTACCGCCACCAGCGTCATCCCGCATTTTGGGCATTTGCCCGGTTGATCCATCATGATTTCCGGATGCATGACACAGGCATATTTTTGCGCTGACCCTTGCGCGATAACTGCCGTGGCCGCGAAACTTATGGTCGCGGCGAGAATCAAAAAAAATCGTTTCTTCATATTGTAGCGGTAAAATTGAGTTGGGTTTTGCGGCAGGATTGCCTGCCGGGTGACAAGGCGACCGAGTGGTCGCCGCCAGCGCTCGCACCTGTAGCGGAACCGAACGCTTTCGGGGCGGTCAGGTAACTACAGTCGAGGGAGACCCGCGGGAGGCGCGTGAGCGAGAATGCTCCGCTGAAGAATCGATTCGGCGAAACTGAGTGAATGTGGCGGCCCTGTGTCCAGGCCAAGCGCCTGCGCCGTCAATCGCGGCGGCATCAGAACAATTGTCGCCACGTAATTCTGTGCGCCGACCAATTGAGTCGCCATGGGCACGACGCTTTTCGTGGCGTGAGTCGCGATCGCCCGCAAATCTTTGCAGCACGGCAGATTCGCCGCCGGTTTGTCTTTCGCGGGCGCGGAATGCATGGGGCATCCACCCGCGTCCGAATCCAGCTCCGCCACCAGGCCGCTCAGGCCGAGGGCGCAGTGATTGGATAGAAGAATCCAAGCTGCGATCGTGAGAAGCACGGTCGCCCATTGCCTGATCGTGCTCGCGGGCATTCGTCTCAGCATGTTTTTTGATCGCCCATCTGCTTCCGGTGTTCCAGCGATTTCTTGACGAAGGTCAATGCGTCGAGAGAGACATTGCCTTGGCCGCACGAAGCTCGAATGATCCCAGCACCATGAACCAGCCGCGCCCCTGGCCAATTATTTTCAGGAGAGCACTTGTCTTCGGGCTCTGGTCTCTTCCGGCAATTTGCGCCTTCTATATGATGTGGACCCACTGGGTGTCGGTGCCGTTTTGGGATGAGTGGGACACGCCTGGCGGGCAACTCGCGTCGTATTATCGCGGCACGCTGACCTTCGCGGAACTTTGCAGCCAGCATAACGAGCATCGGCTCCTTTTTCCGCGCTTGATCTGGTTGCCCCTGGCGATTGTCACCGGGTGGGATGTCCGGCATGGGATGGTGCTGACGTTCTGTTTCGTGTGTCTCGGTTCGGCCGGGCTCTACCAATTGCTTCGCTCCGCGAACGGAACGGCGGCAGGCCGTGCCTTTGTGTTTGGCTTGATGAATCTCGTCCTCTTTTCGCCGCGGCAATATGAGACTTTTCTCGTCGGCGCGCAGGGGCAGACCTTTGTCCCTACCTTCCTGCTTGTTCTCGCCCTCCTCGTAAATCTTTCGGGAAAATCGCTGCCAACCAAGACAATCATGAACGCGGCAATCGCGCAGGTCAGCGCGTACTCGTTTGGAAATGGCATGCTGGTGTGGTTGTTCGCCTTTCCCCTGGAAACGCGGTCAGCAGACCTTCCGGCAAGCCGCCCGACGCAGCGGATTTTCTGGAGAGCGGTTTACGTCTTGATGGCGGGGCTTTCTGTCGCTTCGTATTTCATTTCGTACCGACACCCATCGGCCGCGCCGCCGGTCGTGTCGCCGATCGCGCAGCTGCCCGCGTTCCTGCGCTTTGTCCTCGTCTGGATTGGATCGTTATTCAGCGTGGGCGCACCCGCGATTTGCGGCGCCGTCGTCCTTTTTCTTTTCGGCGGCCTCGCAGCCATGGCCATCTGGCAGATGCGACGCGGGGGAAACTGGCGACTGCATTACCCGTGGCTCGTTTTGGGTTGCTATACCGTAATCTCCGGTTGCGTCGCCGCGATTGCGCGGCTGGGATTCGATTACTCGATGGCCGGTGACGCGCGCTACACTGCGTTCTCCGCGTTCCTCTACATCGCCGTCCTGGGGCTCGGGTTGAGCGTCTACACGGAGATGAAACCGCGAGCTTTCACCGCACGAATTGCGCTTTCTGCTGCGCTCGTTTCCCTCGCGGTCATTCTCACGCTCTGGGCCATCACATTCCAAAAGGAGCGACGCCTGTTGGGGATCTTCACACCGGCTTGGAAACATTCGCTGCTTGTATTGCGTTGGAGCGCGGCCATTCCGCAAAATCCTGAGATCCACTTGTTATCGCCCTACCCCCTCCAGCAGACAGTCGAAACGATCCACACGCTCGCGGAGAACGATGCGCTCCGCCCGCGTCTCGTAAGCCAGAGACTGGCGAACGCCATCCTCGAGCGCCCGAACACCGACGCCACGTCGGCCGGGAGCTTGGACGAAGCAAGGCTCGAATCCACTGGCAACCTGGTATTCCAGGGATGGGCGCGCGTGCCGGATCGCGCTCGCCCTGCCGACTGCGTGGTGCTCGGCTTCGAGACCTCCGATGGAGGGTGGAAGCCGTTTTGCGTGGTCGAAACGGGAGGGAGCCGGCCGGACCTGGCCCGGCATTTTGGAATCGGTGCGCTGGCTCACGCAGGGTTCTCCGGCAGGATGGACGCGAGCAGTATCCCGCGCGGCGACATCACGATGAAAGCCTGGGCAATCGATCTTCAGAACGAACGCGCGCTTCCGATGGGCGGGTCGATAAGACTTCAGCGCCGGCCCTGATAGACCCGGCCTCGTGGAAAATCTCGCGACGAATTCCGCGATTGCTCAATGCACGTCCAGTGGCGCCGGCGGCGGCGCCACCACCGGCTTGGTTCCGGCCGGCAGACGCGGGATCCGCGTCGCCAGAGCCATCGCGACAAAGAGCAGGAACCCACCAAGATACCACGGCGCGCCAGGAATATTCCACCCGTGCTTCTGATCGATAAAAAACGCGAACGTGAACGTGAACAAGCCGGGGCCGATAATCCAGGCGAGGCTGGCCAGGCTGCTGATCGCGCCTTGCAGTTCGCCCTGTTCCGATTCGCTCACCCGACGCGTCATCATTCCCTGCGCTGCGGGGCTCGAAATTGTCCAAAGCATCATCACCGGAATCGAAAGGAAAAAGAACAAGCTGTTCCTGGCGAGACCTGCCAGAATCATCCCGAGCGCGCCGAAAAACTGTCCGATATAGAGCGTTCGCCGTTCGCCCAGGCGCGCCACGAGCGGCTTCACCATCCCGGCGGAAATTACGATCGAACACGCGCCCACGAGCGCGAGCGAAAATCCGATCATCCCTTCATTCCAAGCGTAGCGAAAAATCGTGTAAAGCGCCCAGACATTGAAGACTTCGTGCGCGACGTAGCCGATGAATTGAATCGTGGCGAGCTGGAATAATTCCGGATGCGAGCGCAGCAGGACGAGCGCGCCCACCGGATTCGCCCGCCGCAAAGTGAAGGCCTGGCGCTTCTCCCGGGAGAGCGACTCTGGCAGAACAAAAAATCCGTAAAGCGCATTTGCCAGGCTCAATCCGCCGGCGACCCAAAACGGCAGGCGCGGGTCGGAATTTCCCAGCAAGCCGCCGAGCGCTGGTCCCAGGACAAAGCCGACGCCGAATGCCGCGCCGATCATCCCAAAAGCCCCCGCGCGCTTTTCCGGAGGGACGACGTCCGAGACGTAGGCCGTGCCAGTCGAGATACTGGCCGCCGTGATTCCAGAGATGACGCGCCCGAGAAACAGCCAGCCGAGTGTTGGCGCGAGCGCCATGACGATGTAATCGAGGCCAAGCCCCAGGTTCGAGAGAAGGATCACCGGTCGCCGGCCGAAGCGATCCGACAAAACACCCAGCACCGGCGAAAATATGAACTGCATGAGGGCGAAGACCGTCCCAAAAATTCCAAACGTTTTCGCGGCACTCGGGGCATCGCCACCGAGAAAATTGAGGACCAGCTTCGGCAAGACCGGCGCGATCAACCCCAGCGCCAGCATGTCCAGCGTCACGGTGATGAAAATGAAAATGACGGCAGCTTTGCGGGGCTTCATGTTGTCCAGTCAGGTCATTCGCTGAAAACGTGGACGCAATCAATTCATGATATGAAACGAAAGCGGCCCAGGGCTCGTGGGTTCGGGTCACAGCGAATCCGCGAATTCGCTGCCGGAATTCCATCCTTGTTTTTCCAGCTCGCCGACGCGTGAGTTGCCCTCATGCCTCCTACGTGTCACAGCGGAAGGATCAACCAGTCGTGACTGAAAAAAACGAAACCGATTACGTCCTGGGAACGAACGACGAGGAAGTCGATCGGCTCGGATTGCAACACCGAGTCTGGCGGCCAGTGGTTACCGCATGCTGGCAGCGCGTCGGGATCACGCATGGCTGGCGGGTGCTCGATGTCGGTGCCGGCCCCGGTTACGCGACGGCTGACCTGGCAGAGATTGTCGGACCTACCGGCTCGGTCCTGGGGATCGAACGTTCGGCACGCTTCCTGGAAGCAGCGCGGGAAAGATGCCGCCGGCGTGGTTTGAGCAACGTGGAGTTTCGCCTGGCGGATTTGATGGAAACGTCCTTAGGCGAACTGCGTTTGGACGCCAGCTGGTGCAGATGGGTGGCTTCCTTTGTCTCTTCGCCGGCAAAACTGATCGACAACATCGCGGGCGCGTTGCGGCCCGGCGGACTCGCCATTTTTCACGAATACAGCGATTACGAAACTTTTCGCTTCATGCCGACGCGACCGGCGCTGGAGAGGTTCGCGCAGGAAGTGAAGGCGAGCTGGCGCGCGACGGGCGGTGAGCCGAACGTAGCACGCGCCTTGCCCGGTCTCTTGCGTGCGGCCGGGATGCGCGTGCTCGAGATCTATCCGCGCGTGCGCACGGTTGCCCCGCGCGAATACGCCTGGCAATGGCCGGCCAGTTTCATCGAGATCAATGTCGTGCGTTTGCAGGAGCTGGGCCGGCTCACACAGGTTGAGGCGGCTGAGGTCTTGCGCGAATTCCGGGAAGCGGATGCCGATCCGCAGTCGTGGTTCACGACACCGATGTTTCTCGAAATCATCGCACGCCGCGAGTAGACAGCTCGCGATGGATTGCTCACTGCGTGTCGCATACGACGCCGTACCCTTCTATCTGGCGTTCGACTATCAAGCCGGTGAGCGTTACGAAGTGCCGCTCGTGAACGGGTTGAGCTTGCCAGTGGTGCGGATGTCCAAGAATCTCGTAGGCGCCAGTCAATGAATCGACGCCTGATTGCTTACAGCCTCGTCGGGAGCATCGCGCTCACGCTTCTCAGCATCTTCTTTTTCGATCAACCGATCGCGGCCTTCGTGCAGCGAGTTGGAGGAAGGTCTTCGGCCATCTTGCAGCAAGGCACATCATTCCTGGAGGTGATTTCCGGTTTCCCGATCGCCCGATACGCGCTTACCTACGCCCTGTTGACCGCCGGCCTCCTTCTCTCCTTTTGGGAATCCACTCGATCGGCCGCCTGGATCCTGTTGTTTATCGCCTGCGCGCAATTTGTAACGCGCATCGCTGCCGGAACGCTGAAGGGTGTTTTCGAGCGACTGCGCCCTTTCGAGGTCATTCAAGCGGGCGACTGGGATTGGAAATTCTTCAGCGGCCACGGTAACTCCTTTCCTTCCGGTCACGCCGCACATTTCTGGGGCCTCTTTTTCCCGCTCGCGTTCCTCTTCCCGCGCTTTCGCATCCCGTTTTTGATCATCCCGCTCTTCATCTCCTTTGCTCGCGTGGGAGTGAACGATCACTGGTGCAGCGATGTGCTCGGTTCCATCGGGATCGCGGCCACTGTTACGCTTTTTTTTATCTGGCTCTTCCGGGTGAAACCGGCCATCGCCAAAGACCCGTCGCCAGCCGCAACGCAGAGAAAGACATCCGGTTCCCACGAAAGTTGAGGAAACAAAAAAATGATCAAGGCCCGCATCTCCCCGACAATCGCACTGACGGTTTTCATCCTGACCATGGCCGCGGCTGCGCAGAAATCCGAAGCACCGGCTCCCGATTACTTTCCGTTACGCGTCGGTGATTCGTGGACCTATCGCAGCACAAGCGGCGACACCCAACACAGCCTCAAGGTCGTCAGCGAGGAGAAGCAAGCCGACGGCACGATCCGCTACCTGGTGGAGAAGCTGGCGGGCGCGAAGGTCCTGACGGTGTTCTCCAAGGCCGGCGGCTGGGTGCTCATGCACTCCGAGGGTTACCCGGAGCACGAGGGACTGGATGTGAAGTACGAGTCTCCCAGACAGTATTTGAAGAATCCTCTCGTCGCCGGTGCGCAATGGGGTTGGCAAGGCGAGGACTACACCAGGACCCAGCTGGAAGAGGACAACCAGGTGACCGGTCCTGAGAACATAACGGTTCCCGCGGGCAAGTTTCGGGCGATGAAAGTTGTGAGCAGGGTGGCCGGTCCGTCGAGCCTGACGAGGACCAACTGGTATGCCGACGGCGTGGGCCTGGTAAAGTCCGCAACCGATGGCGGACAAATCAAGTACGGCTGGGAACTGACGGATTACAGCTTCAAGAAAAAGAACTGAGCGCTCTATCGTTTGATACGGATGCCGCGCTGCGGCGTCCGCAGCGCACTGTCCCTACCTTCTTTCGCCCCCAACGCAGTCCTTAGTAACGGTAGTGCTCTGACTTATACGGGCCTTCGACTGGCACGCCGAGATAGTCGGCTTGCTTCTTCGTCAGCTTGGTCAGTTTCACGCCGATCTTTTGCAGGTGCAGGCGTGCCACTTCTTCGTCGAGCGCTTTCGAGAGAACGTAAACGCCGATCTTGTAGATGTCCTTGTTCTTCCAAAGATCGAGCTGCGCCAGCACCTGGTTCGAGAATGAGTTCGACATGACGAAGCTCGGGTGGCCGGTGGCGCAACCGAGATTCACGAGCCGGCCCTCGGCCAGCATGAAGATTTCATGGCCATCAGGGAAGGTATACTTGTCCACCTGCGGCTTGATGTTCGTGCGCTTGATGTCCTTGCGCGCGTTGAGCGGGTCGACCTGAATCTCGTTGTCGAAATGCCCAATGTTGCAGACGATGGCCTGGTCCTTCATCTGCTCCATATGCTGGAGGGTGATGATATCGACGTTGCCGGTCGTGCTGATGTAAATGTCCCCACGACCGAGCGTGTTTTCGATTGTCGTGACTTCGTAACCTTCCATCGCCGCCTGGAGGGCGTTGATCGGATCGATCTCGGTGATGACGACGCGCGCGCCCTGCCCGCGCAACGATTGGGCGCAGCCTTTGCCAACGTCGCCGTAGCCGCAGATCACCGCGACTTTGCCGGCAATCATGACATCGAGCGCCCGGTTCAGGCCGTCGACGAGTGAATGGCGGCAGCCATACAAATTGTCGAACTTAGATTTCGTGACGGAATCGTTCACGTTGATCGCCGGAACGAGCAGCTGGTTCGCCTGCTGCATTTTGTAAAGCCGATGGACGCCGGTCGTCGTCTCTTCCGAAACGCCGCGCCATTCCTTGACCATCTCGTGCCAGCGATAGGGATTCTCGCGCTGCACTTCCTGGAGGAGGTCCTTGATGACTTGCTCCTCTTTATTAGAGGAAGGCGATTTCACCCAATCTCCGCCCTCTTCCAGCTCGTAGCCTTTGTGAATGAAAAGAGTCACGTCGCCACCGTCGTCGACGACCAGCTGCGGACCTTTGCCGTCCGGAAAGGAGATCGCCTGGTTAGTGCACCACCAATATTCTTCGAGGCTCTCACCCTTCCAGGCGAAAACAGGGACGCCGGTTATTGCGATCGCAGCGGCGGCGTGGTCCTGCGTTGAAAAAATGTTGCAGCTAGCCCAGCGCACCTGCGCGCCAAGCGCAACCAGGGTTTCGATCAGCACCGCCGTCTGGATCGTCATGTGCAGCGAACCGGTCACCCGCACGCCCGCGAGCGGTTTGCCTGGCGCATACTTCTCACGGATCGCCATCAATCCGGGCATTTCCTTTTCCGCGATGGAGATTTCCTTGCGTCCCCAATCAGCCAGGCTGATGTCGGCAACCTTGTAGTCGTTGGCTTTTGTTTTCGCAGTTGTTTGAGTGCTCATAAAGTTTCCTTGATTATCGCGCCGCCTTTTTTAACGCGGCTACTTTGTCGGTCTTTTCCCACGTGATATCGGGATCGTCTTTCCCGAAGTGGCCATAGTTCGTTGTCTTGCTGTAAATCGGTCGAAGGAGATCGAGCTGCTGAATGATCTCGGCCGGTTTGAAGGAGAAAGTGCGGTTAACGGCGCGCTCAATCGCTTCTTCGTCAACGGTGTTCGTGCCGAACGTGTTGATATTCATGCTCACGGGATCGGGATAGCCGATGGCGTAAGCGAACTGGATTTCACAGCGCGTGGCGAGTCCGGCGGCGACCACGTTCTTCGCTACCCAGCGTCCCATGTATGCGGCGCTTCGATCGACTTTGCTGGGGTCTTTGCCAGAAAACGCGCCACCGCCGTGACGGCCCCAGCCGCCATAACTATCGACAATGATCTTGCGGCCGGTCAGCCCGGTATCGCCTTGCGGCCCACCGATGACGAAACGCCCGGTCGGATTAATGAGAAATTGCGTCGTGCCGTTGACCATCGCTTTCGGCAACACCTTGCGAATGATTTTTTCGATGCAGAATTTTTCGATCTCGCCGTGGCTGATTTCTTCCGTGTGTTGGGTCGAGATCACGACGTTGGAAATGCCGACCGGCTTCCCGTTGTCATAGACGACGGAGACCTGCGATTTCGCGTCGGGGCGCAGCCACTCCGCTTTCCCGCTCTTGCGAATGCGAGTCAACTCGCGGCCGAGCCGGTGCGCGAACATGATGGGAGCCGGCATCAATTCCGGAGTGTCATCGCACGCAAAACCAAACATCAAACCCTGATCGCCCGCGCCCTGCTCGGAACCTTCCTTACCCTTCGCCTTCTTCGCATCAACGCCTTGGGAGATGTCGTGCGACTGATCGGTGATGACGGTGTTAACGAAAATTTTCTTGGCGTGAAACACGTCGTCGTCGTGGATGTAACCGATTTCGCGCACGGTCTCGCGCACGATTTGATTGATGGGAATGACGTCCTCCAGATGCTTGCCCTTGGGCAGATTCGGAATCGTGATCTCGCCGCCGACAATTACGACGTTGCTTTTCGCATAGGTCTCACAGGCGACGCGACTCCTGCGATCCTGCCGCAGACAAGCGTCCAGCACGGCGTCGGAAATGGTGTCGCAAACTTTATCCGGATGACCCTCACCCACGGATTCGGAAGCAAAAATGAAGCGTCGGAGCATGGGCGAAGCGAGTTGGAAAGTTGCGAGTCGGGTTTGAGGCGAGAGCATCATCGACCGATCATATTGACCAATCATGATACGTCGATATATCGTAGAGGTGCAAAATGGCGTCAACCATTAATTTTCTCCGCCTGCTCGCCGACCCGACCCGGCTCCGCATGCTCCTGCTCCTCGAGGAAGAGGAGCTTTCGGTGGCGGAGCTGCAGGAAATTCTCGGGATGGGGCAATCGCGCATCTCGAGTCATCTCGCGCAATTGAAACGCGCGGGCGTGGTGGAAGATCGCCGCGCCGGAAAAAATGTTTATTACGGGCTGACGGAAAAGGAGGAGCGGAATCCCGCGCGCGCGAAAGTGAACGAGCTCACGCGCGTGCTCGCCCGCGAGATGCCGGAGACGACCCGTGACCGGACGGCCTTGCAGCTCGCGCTCCGCAAACGCCGCGACAAGGCGCGCGAATACTTTGACGAGCTGGCGGGAAAATTCGGCCGCAGTTATGTCCCGGGCCGCTCCTGGCAGGCGCTGGCCCACACGGTGATTAGTTTGCTGCCGGCGTTGACCGTGGCGGATCTCGGGGCGGGAGAAGGAACCCTGGCACAACTCCTGGCCAAGACCGCGCGCAAGGTCATTGCCATTGATAACTCTCCGAAGATGGTCGAGTTCGGATCGAAACTCGCGAAGGAGCATGGCTTCGGAAACCTGGAATACCGGCTCGGCGATATCGAAGATCCGCCGATCACCAAGGGCACGATCGATCTCGCGATTCTAAGCCAGGCGTTGCATCACGCGATTCACCCCGAGCGCGCGATCGCGAGCGCTTATCGCATGTTGCGGAAGGGCGGAAGGATCGTGATCCTGGATTTGCTGAGCCATCGCTTCGAACGCGCCCGCGAGCTCTACGCCGATCACTGGCTCGGCTTTAGCGAAGTCCAGCTGCACCAGTTTCTCGAATCGACCGGCTTCAAGAACATCGAAGTGACAGTTGTCTCCCGGGAAAAGCAGAGCCCGCATTTCCAGACGGTTTTCGCAACCGGCGTGAAGTAGCGCCGGACGGTTCTCGCGCTGGGTCAGGAGCGGTCGACATCGACCCATTGATTTCACTCGTCAGCCGAAGAGACCGCTGGTAGGACTCAATTGCGTCCCCCGCGGAAAACCCCGTGGATCCAAAAAAATTCCTCGTCGAGCTACAACGGCGGAACGTCTACAAAGTGGCGATCGCTTATGGAGTGGTGGGCTGGTTGCTCATCCAGATTGCGACGCAGCTTTTTCCGGTTTTCGAGATTCCGAATTGGGGCGCTCGGATGGTCGTTGTCATAGTGTTGCTCGGTTTCCCGATCGTACTCGTTCTGGCTTGGGCCTACGAACTGACCCCCGAAGGAATACAACGCACGGATGAGGTTCATTCGCACGAATCGATTACGCGTCGTACCGGCCGCAAGCTCGACTTTGTCATCATCGGCGTGCTGCTGACCGTAATAGCAGTGATGGCGTTTCAGCATTATCGCCCTGCAAGGGGTGGTCCGGACGACGGCGCCCAAAAAAGCATCGCCATCCTTCCCTTTATCGATCTGAGCCAGACGAAAGAGCAGGACTATTTCAGCGACGGCATCACTGAGCAAATCATCAACTCGCTCGCGCACGTTCATGGTCTGCTGGTCGTCGCACGCACCACCGCTTTTTCTTTCAAGAACAAGGAGATGGATGTGCGTGAGGTGGGACGGCAGCTCCATGTTAGTCACATGCTCGAAGGGAGCGTGAATCGTGGCGCCGATAAAGTGCGGGTGGTGGCGCGGCTCATCGATGTCGCGAACGGGTTCCACCTGTGGTCCGAAACGTATTATTCCACGGAGAAGGACCTCCTCTCCTTGCAGAGCGACGTGGCAAGAAAAGTGGCGAGCGCGTTACAGATCGAGCTGCACCTGGCGGAGACGACGCAGTTCGCAAAACCTCCCACGCAGGATCCGGAAGCCTATGACTTGTATCTGCGCGGCCGCTATTTGTTGAATAAGCGCACGCCCGATTCGATCGAGAAGGGGCGCGCCCTTTTCGAGCAGGCGGTGGCGAAAGATCCTCGCTTCGCGCTGGGACACGCCGGAATCGCCGATTCTTACATTTTGCTGGGCAGAATAGGCGCGACATCCCCTGAAGAGGCGTCCAAAGGGGCGTGGTCGGAGGTTTCAATCACGCTGGGAATCGACGACAATCTGGCGGAGGGCTACATTTCCCGGGCGGTGCTCCTGGCAGAGTTTGATTGGAACTGGCCCGCCGGCGAGGCGGATTTCCAGAAGGCGCTCGAGTTGAATTCGAACAGCGCGATCGCTCATCACTGGTACGCGCGATCTCTCGCACAGATTGGCCGTTTCGAGGAGGCGCTTAAGGAAATCAGCGCCGCCGAGAAACTCGATCCCTTATCTCCGGTCATCTTGACGTCCAAGGCAAAGATTTTTTGCTTCGCTCATCGTTATCAGGAGGCAATCACTTACAGCCGCAAAGCCATTGATCTGGAAGGAAATTTTGGCCCGGCCTTCTCCGTTCTGGCGCAAGCCTACCTCCATAACAAACAATATCCGGAAGGGATAGAGGCGGTGAAAAAGTATGTGGAAATCTCGAATCGAAGTGGCTGGGCGAAATTGGAACTGGCCTACGCCTACGCGGTGGCCGGGAACAAAGCTGAATCGGACCGAATCGTAAGCGAAGTGACCTCGCAGTCCGGGCCCTTCTCGCCGTTTGACATGGCTACTATTTGCGTGGCCTGGCGCGATCCGGATGGCGCCTTTCGGTGGCTCGATAAAGCGATCGAGCAACGCTCAGTGGACGTGATCTGGCTCAGGGTGGATCCGCGACTGGATAACCTCCGGCCGAATCCCCGTTTCGCCGGAGTCCTGGCTCGATTGGCTCCGGGCCAGAAACCACCGCAGGTGCCGAAATAAAGCTTGTTGTCACGCATAACGAGTCCTCTAATCGCCACGAGGTAAATAATTATGGCTGCAGACGAAACAGCGAGAACAAGACCCGTAGTCGGGGAATGTCCAAATCCTAACGGCAAGCCTTACACCCTGTGGGAGCTCGTAGCTCTACTTAAGGACAAGGCTTTTGCCCAGTTCTTCGTCAACCTGGTAAAGAAGGCCGAGGAGAAGGATCCGGCCGCTATTGCTTGCGTCAACTCGTACCTGGCGCCGACGGACCAAGAACTGCAGAATCTCGACATACCCGCGTCCGACTGGGGTGCCATGAAGAAGTGCACCGATTCAGGCTTACTGGCTATTGCCAAAGCCAATCTGAACTCCTAAGAGGTATTCCGGTAGGCTGGTGCCTCCATCGCTGAGACAGGGCCGGCAACGGGTCCTCTCGGCCGCGGAAGTTTTCAGAGCGGCGAGGTGCCAAAATAAAGCTTGTTGTCACGCATAACGAGTCCTCTAATCGCCCTGAGGTAAATAATTATGGCTACAAAGAAAACAGGAAAGAGAAGACCCGTAGTCGGGGAATGTCCAAACCCTGACAAGGCCTACACCCTCTGGGAGCTCGTCGGTAAGCTTCAGGACAGAGCTTTTGCCCGGTTCTTCTTCAATCTCTTGAAGAGTGCCGAGGCGAATGATCCGGAAGCTATTGCTTGCGTCAATTCGTACCTGGCGCCTACGGAGCTAGAACTGCAGGATCTTGGGATACCTCCGTCCCAAATAGGCAACTTTAGGAGATGCACCGATTCAGGTTTGCTGGTTCTTGTCCTGGCCAAGCAGAACTCCTAAAATATTCCAAGGGTCGGCACGTCCATCTCTGAGATAGTGCGCAGGCCCTCCCTGCATTGGCTCGCCCGGATAAAACGCCTGCCGCTTTCCGACGGGAGTTGGTCCTATTCCCGGCCCCTTCGCGCAGACGATCCGGCGCAAGGCTGGAAGCTTCACGTGTCGGCGACCATACTTTCTGCCGCGGAAGTCTTCGCGCGGGCCGAGCCGATCTTGCGTAAGCACGACGCGCTTTTCAAGGTTCCTTGCCGGCTGGAACTGCTGAGGTCGCTGAATTCGGGCCTCGCTGATTTTTCCCAGATTGGAAAATTCCTCACTATTTATCCCCGCTCGACTGATGAAGCGCTGGAACTAGCGCGCGAACTTCACCGCGCGACACGTGGCCTGCCCGGTCCGCGTATCCCGTTCGATGCCCGGTACTGCAAGGAAAGCCTGGTCTATTATCGATATGGCGCGTTCCGCCGTTCGGTCGACGGCACGCCTGGATATATTTACTCTCCAAAACGAAGGCGCTATCGGGACAAACGCGCGCCCGGCCGGGCCGTTCCGCGCTGGCTCGAAGATCCTTTTCAGAAATCACCTGCGAATAATCCGAAATGGCGCGGACTCCTCCTGCGCGAACTGCTCGTCTTCAAGGCGAAGGCTCAGCGCGGGAAAGGTGGCGTTTACGAGGCCGTCGATCTTTCCGTTCTCCCCGTGCGGCGGGTGATAATCAAAGAAGGACGGCGGCATGGCGAAACAAACTGGGACGGAAGAGACGGCTATGCGCTCGTTAGGCACGAGGCCCAAGTCCTTGGCAAATTGCGCCGAGCAGGTCTGCCCGTCCCCGAGGTTTTTCGGGAGTTCACTCAAAACGGCAATCGCTATCTGGTCCTAGAACGAATTTCCGGACGCCCATTGCTTGCCGCAAAACGAGTGCAACCAGCAAAGACTTCGTGGCGTCGAGCAGAGAGAATTTTGGAACAACTGAAGCCGATCCTTTCCATGATGCACGCAGCGGGCTGGACCTGGCGGGATTGCAAGCCGTCGCATATTCTTATTCATCGCGGAACAGTGCGAGTGATCGATTTCGAGGGAGCGTGCCGCATCAGTCAAACGGAATTACTGCCATGGGGTTCGCCCGATTATATCCCGCCGCAGTCCCAAGGAAAATTCTCCCGGCATGCGGGTACAGCTGAAGATGATTACGCGCTCGGCGTGATCGCATTCCAGTTCCTGTCCGGTAAATTCCCACCTGCCACGGCCCAGCGCCGGGCCGCACTTTACCGCCGCAGCCATTGTCCGATCCCCTTGCGAAGGAAAATTGATCGCTTGCTGAGTGCGAAGATTTCGCAGCGCCGTGTAAGGTGATTTCGACACCGTGGTCGCCCTCCTGATCGGTCTTTGCAAACGCCGTCCGGCGTCACGATTCAAGAGCTCCGCCCCGATCCGGTGTGGGACGCGCTCCGCCGCCACCCGCACTTTCAGCGGATGCTCACGAAATTTGGAGGCAAACCGTAGCCGCTCCGAGTTGCGTTGTCTCGCTCCCCTGCAATAGGCGCAACGCCGGACGAAGAATCTTGTCTCAGAATGGAAGGATGGTTGTAATTGAAGCGCGATGAACGGTTTCTTCGAGGAGATTAAGCGGCGGAAAGTCTATCGCGTGGCCGCGGCCTACATTATCGCCGCGGGGTTTATCATTCAGATCGGTTCGGCCGTTTTCCCTGCGTGGGAGTTGCCTAACTGGGCCTTTCGTCTAGTCGTCGTGCTTTTGCTCATTGGGTTTCCGATCGCGTTGATTCTGGCGTGGGCTTTCGATGTTACGCCGGAAGGAATCAAAGCAACGCCGAGCACTGCGGCTCCCGGCAGCCACCGCCGTCGGAATGTTGCCATACTCATAGCGACGGGCGTAGTCATTTCCGCCGTGGCCGGGTTCCTTCTTCTGCCGCGCGCTTCCGCTCGCAAGATCGATAAATCGATCGCGGTGCTGCCCTTCGAGAATTTCAGCGACGACAAGGACAACGCGTTTTTCGCCGATGGCATCCAGGACGATATCCTGACCAACCTGGCTAAGATTGGCGCCCTCAAGGTCATCTCGCGCACCTCGGTGATGCCTTATCGCGGCAAAGAGAAAAACGTGCGCGAGATAGGGAAAGCGCTCGGCGTCTCCACGATCCTCGAGGGAAGCGTCCGCAAGTCCGGGAATCGAGTTCGCGTAAACGTGCAGTTGATCAACGCGGTGAACGACGAGCACCTATGGGCCGAAGATTACGACCGCGATCTCACGGACGTATTCGCGATCCAGACTGATCTCGCGCAGAAAATCGCGCACGAGCTGCGGGCGAAACTTTCGCCGACCGAGAAGGCGCAAATCACACGCAAGCCCACGGAGAACGGCGAGGCCTATCTCGCCTTCGTCCAAGCGCACAACCTCCACACCCAAATGGAGGATTTCGAAAAGCTGAAACAGGCTGAACAACTCTATGAGCGTGCCCTGCAGCTCGATCCAAGCTTTGCGCTCGCCGCCGCCGACTTCTCCCGGATGGAAAGCTGGATCTATCATACTTTTGATCCAACGCCCCCACGCCGCGAGAAAGCGCGTTCCCTCGCCGATCGTGCCCTCAAGCTCCAGCCGGATTGCCCCGAGAGTCATCTCGCCCTCGGGTTTTCGTTCTATTACGGCGAGCGCGATTACGAGAATGCACTGAAAGAATTCGCGATTGCGCGACAAGGTTTGCCAAACGAAGCGGAGGTCTATCTCGCCATCGGCGCCATCCAGCGCCGCCAGGGCAAATGGAAGGAATCCAATGCCAACCTCGAAAAGGCCGTTGGCCTGAATCCGAACGACACATGGCCGCTGCAAAACCTGGCGCTCAATTATCAGATGTTGCGAGATTTCGACGCCGCGGACAAGGCAATCGACCGCGCGCTGAAGTTGAGCCCGAAATCACCTACGCTCTGGTCCGTCAAGGTTCAGTTGGAGATCCAGGGGAAAGGAACTTTCGAGATCGCGGAGCGAGGCATGAAATTGTTTTCGACTATGGTGGCGCCGGAAGGCGAAAAAGCCCACATAGCGGCCGCGATCGTGCAAACACAGCTCTTGCAACGCAAGTATGCGGAGGCGTTACACGACGCGGAAGGCATAAAGGACGACCTGCTGGGAAAAGACCTCGAAAGTCGATGTTCGAAATATGAGGTGATCGGTATCGCGAGGAAAATGTTGAAGGACGAGGCCGGCGCGCGGGAAGCATTTCTCACCGCCAAACGCTACGCGGAGACGTATCTCAACGAGGCCCCAAACGAAGCGAAGCGGCACGCGAAACTGGCCAACCTTCTTGCCTGGTTGGGCGAGAAGGACGCGGCCATTGCGGAAGCGAAACGTGCTACCGAAATACTCCCGGAAAGTGTGGATGCTTTCGAGGGTCCGAACATGACTCAGACGCTCGCGGAAGTTTACGCCCTCGTCGGCGAACCGGATAAGGCCATCGACTTATTGGATGGACTTCTCTCGCGACCGAGTTCCATGACGGTCGCCATTCTCAAGGTCGTTCCGATCTGGGATCCGCTCCGCGCCAACCCACGTTTCATCGAGCTGCTGAAAAAATACCGTGGCTCGGCTTAGCGCAAGATTCGTCCTCGCCTTGTTCCTGGTTGGATCGGCCCGAGCCGATTGGACCGTGACGGCCTCGCCAACAGAACGAGCGGCTGTGGCCGGGGTCGAACATCGCCACATCGCGCTGAGCGACAGTGAAACGGACGAACGAGCGATACTCGATCTCGCCGAGTTTTCGACGAAATCCGCCACTTTACGCGTCATCGATAATCCAGCTGGCGAAGATAATCTGGCGGCGGTCATGCGGCGCGAAAATTGTCTGGCCGGCGTAAATGGCGGGTATTTCGATCCGGAAAACAAGCCGGTGGGCTTATTGATCAGCGACGGGAAGCTGATCGCTCCGTTGCGCAAGGCTCGCCTGTTAAGTGGAGTAATGATCGTGTCCGACGGGAGGCTCCAATTGCTTCGCGTTGCGGAATATTCTTCCAAACGAAAAGCGACCGCGGCGCTGCAATGCGGCCCGTTCCTGGTGGATCGTGCTCGACCCGTCCCGGGCCTCAACGATACGCGGCCGGCGCGCCGCACCTTCATCCTCACCGGCGGGTCCGATCGCGCCGCGATCGGTTTTTGTTCGGAGGTGACGCTGGCACAGCTCGGGAAAATCCTGGTGGCGCCGGGGATGGCGCCCGAGCTGAAAGTACAACGCGCCCTCAATCTTGATGGCGGATCGTCCAGCGCGTTTTGGTTCGCCGGCGAACGCGGTCCCTTCTCGATTTCCGAGCAGAAGACGGTGCGTGATTTCGTGGCGGTAGTTCGGCGTTGATAACCGGCGTTGCAGGGCGGGCGTGTCCTACCGCAAATTTTGTTCGGCAACCGGAGCGGTTGCCCTACAATCCCGCAGACTCATGCGCACTTTCGGCGGCTTCATTTCCAACGGCGAACTCGTCTACGGCGAAGTGCGCGGCGACTCCGTTCACATCCTTCGGAAACCATATTGGCTCGGCCTCGAATTCGAAGGCAGTGTGTTGCCGCTGGACGATCTCCAGATCGATTTGCCGGTCGCGCCGAGCAAGATCATCGCGGTGGGCCTCAATTACGCCGATCATATCAAAGAAATGCAGCGCACGCCGCTCGGGACGCCGCTGATTTGGTTCAAGGCGCCCACCTCTCTCTTGCCCCATGGCGGCACGATCGAGATCGCGTTTCCAGAGCATCAAACCGACTTCGAAGTGGAGCTCGGGATCGTGCTGGGGACGGCCGCAAAGAATGTGAGCGTCGCCCGTGCGCTCGAACACGTTTTCGGGTACACGATCGCCGAAGATATCAGCGACCGCGATCTTCAGAAATCGGAGAAGCAATTTGGACGCTGCAAATCATTCGACACGTACACGCCCGTGGGACCGTTCGTTCACACAGAAGTCGATATCGGCGATGTGCCAATTACGCTTCGGCAGAAGGGCGAAGTAAAACAACAGGCGCGGACGAGTCAGATGATTTATTCCGTGGCGGAGATTGTCTCCTTCGCCAGTCAATCGCTCACGCTCGTGCCGGGCGACCTTATCTTGACCGGGACGCCTTCCGGGGTCGGTCCGATTCGCGCGGGTGATGAACTCGAGGCACGCATCGACGAGTGGCCGCCGCTGCGCAATTCCGTCGGGCTTTCGCGCTGAGCCGCGAAAATAGTTCTTTCCAGCCGCAATTTCCTCACCCTAAGCTACATCCCGAAAGGTCGGATGATGCGAACTAACATTAGAGGGTCCGCCATGATCCGAACGTCGAAACGACAAACGCGAAAGTTTTGCTGGACTCGCACTTACCTCTTTGAGGATAAAGAACCTCTTAATCCTCATCGGAATTCGAGCCGGAAAAAAAACTTTCCAATCAACCTATGAAAACACTGCTAATTGCCAGCCTCTGCTCCGTCACACTCGTGTGGACTTCTTTCGGCCAACCGCCACCGCCACCGCCGCCTCCCGCGAGCACAGCGGGAGCACCCCCCCGCGCCCCGGCCGCCGCCACGACTCCGGCGGCTGTCTCCGCGATCTCGCCAGTTCCTGGCATGACGCCGGCCGCGGCTGCAATGTCGCCGGCAACGACAACCGCCATCGCTTCGCCGGTGGCCAGCGTGGCGCCCGCGGCGAGTCCAGCCGTGCCAGAAAGCGCATTCGATAAAAATTTCTTTGTCGATAATTTCCGCAAAGGCGGCCCGATCATGTGGCCGATCCTCGTCGTCTCGCTGACCGCACTGGCGGTGGTGCTCGAACGTATTTTCTGGTGGCTCGGCCGCTGGATGCGTCGGGATCCAAAGCGGATCGAGAAGGTCTTCACCGCGATCGAGGTGGGCGACGTCGCCGAAGCGTCCCGGCTGTCACGGGACTCGCGCGATCCTGTTCTGCGCATGATGTGGAATGGATTGAATCACCAGCACGCGTCGCTGCAGGGTGCGCTACAAGTCGCCGCCGGCATCGAGATCAAGCGGGCCGGCCGGTTCCTCGTGGTCATGGATACGTTGGTGACTCTCGCGCCGTTGCTCGGCTTGTTGGGCACGATCACCGGGTTGATGAAATCGTTTAGCTTCCTGGGCAACGAAGAGCTCGCCGTCCAGGCGGTCACCGGCGGTATCGCGGAAGCGCTCATCGCCACGGCTTGCGGTCTTGGCATCGCGATTTTTGCGCTGGTTCCCTTTAACTTTTTCACCTCTCGAGTGTCTAACTTAGAGTTCGAACTGCAGACGGCTGCGACGAACCTGGAAGTTATGTTGGAGGCTCAAAACAAAGCAAGTCGTGCCGAAGTGGTGATCCCGGGGACAACACCAAGCTCAGCGACCAGATCTTCGATTTAAGGCCTACATGAACGTCGCCTCACCCATCCCGCATAAGAAAGCGCGAATCGAGATCATTCCGTTGATCGACATCATGTTCTTTCTTCTCGCGAGTTTCATGATGGTGAGCCTCAGCCAGACGACCATGAAGGGCATGAAGGTAAATTTGCCAATCGGATCTTCCGGCCAAACGCAGTCCAAGAAAGACTACGTGAGCTTGTCGGTGGACAGGGATGGCTACACTTATTTCGACAAGGAGAAAATTCCGCTGGAGGAAGTTCTCCCGCGTCTCCGGAAGATTTATCTGACGAATCCCGAGGCGAAAATTTTCATCCGGGGAGATACGGAAGCTCTCCACGGAAACGTAACCCGGGTGCTCGATCAAATCCGCTCGTCGGGTTACACCAAGATATCGTTCGAGATCAAGAGCCAGGCGTCGTCGGGCATCCCAGCGGCGGGAAGGTAAGCGAATATGGCTGGACCGCTTCTCTATCGCCCCCCGCCAAGATGGCAGGTGTGGGCCGCGCTCGCAGGCGCCGCAGCCATTCACGGCGCCGCGGTGGCGATTGCTTCAATTCATCCCAAAGAGACGATTGAGGATTTGTCCCAACTTCCGGAAGCGGTGGTCGAGTTGTCTCTCGAGCAGCAACAGGAGCCGCCGCAGCCTACCCCTCCTCCGGAGGAAGAACCGCCACCGCCACCGCCCCCAGATGCCATTCCCGAGCAGAAGCCGGAGTTTGTAGAGGAAAAGCCCACTCCTCCTCCCAAGAGACCGCCTTCGACGAAACCGGTCTCGCCCATCGCGCGGCCGACGACCGCCGGCCCCAGTGGACCAGCGCCTACTGGAAAGGCCGCGATGATTTTCAAGCCCCGCATCCAGTACCCGTATGAAGCGAGAAGGTCCAAGATCACCGGGAGTGGCACCATCGTTGTCTCCGTCGGCTCGGATGGGAGTGTGACCGACGCGAGCATGGGAGCCAGCACGGGCAGCCCAATTCTGGATAACGCCGCAACGTCGGCCTTCCGCAGCGCAAGATTCAAACCTGGAACAGCTCCGAGAGTGAGAATCCCCATCACCTTCACCCTGACGGGGGCGTCGTATTAAATTATGAGAATGCGATCGCCAATTCCGCACAAACACGCGCGCATCGAGATCATTCCGTTGATCGATATCATGTTCTTCCTGCTCGCCAGCTTCATGATGGTAAGTCTGAGCCAGACCCACATGAAGGGCATTCGCGTAAATTTGCCGAGCGCCAACACACCCCCGCCACCGCCGGATCAGGTTAAAGATTACATTTCAATCCGAATCGCCGAGGGGCGCCTTATCTATTTTGACAACGTTGTCGTGAATTTTGACGACGTGCATCAGAAGCTTTTCAAGCTTCATGAAGCGAATCCGGATGTGAAGATTTCGATCAGCGCCGAGACGAATGCTCTGCACGGAGATGTGATCGATGTGCTGGATAAGGTGCGTTCCGTTGGCATCACCAAGATTGGCTATCAGATCAAGACGGCGTCTCCGACAGGTGCCCCCGGCACAGTGCCGGCGCCGCCCGGGCCTCCTGGCGCGCCGCCCCCTCCACCGAAGCCCTGAGTCTGCTTGGGATCAGGATTTAGCGAACGAGCAACGCCGCCCGCAACGATCGGATGGCTTCGGCGCGGTGGCTGATCCGATTTTTCTCGGCCGAGGAGAGTTCACCGAACGTCTGGTCGAATCCCCGCGGCTGAAAGACAGGATCGTATCCAAATCCGGCTTGTCCCCGAGGTGCAGCCACGATTGTCCCTTCGACTACGCCGTCGAATGTTTTCAGGAGCTTGCCTCCTTGCGCGAGCGCCAGCGCGCAGCGAAAGCGCGCCGAATGTGAAGCCGGACCGCATCGGGCCAGTGCCGCGAGAAGTTTCGCGACGTTAGCTGAATCGGTGGCGCGCTCACCGGCATAACGCGCGGAATAGATTCCCGGCGCGCCATCCAACGCATCTACCTCGAGCCCCGAGTCGTCCGCAACGATCAGCTCCGGGAAATGCTTCGACGTCTCGACCGCTTTGAGGATCGCGTTCGCCTCAAAGGTGAGCCCGGTTTCCTCCACCACCGGTAGCTCCATCGCAGCCGCCAGGTCGTAAATATCAAACCCAGCACCCAGAATCTCCGCGAATTCGCGGGTCTTGTGCGAGTTGCGGGTCGCAAGCAAAAGCTGTTGCATCAACTAAAATGAATTAGGAAAAGAGGAAGGCAGGAAATTTTTTCAGTTTCTTTCCTGCTTTCCTGTGTTCCTGATTCTTTCCGCATGAACGAGCGCCGCAAACCATATCCTTTCGATCAGATCGAGCCGAAGTGGCAGGCGGCCTGGGACAAGGATCGTTCGTTCCATGCGCCGAATCCGAGCGAAGAAAATTTCGATCCAGCCAAACCGAAATATTATGTGCTCGATATGTTTCCTTATCCGAGTGGCGCGGGTTTGCACGTCGGACATCCGGAGGGTTACACCGCAACGGACATTGTCGCGCGCTACAAACGCCTGCGCGGCTTCAACGTGCTCCATCCGATGGGGTGGGACGCCTTCGGCCTCCCCGCCGAGCAGTATGCGATCAAAACCGGACAGCATCCCGTTATCACCACGCGCGACAACGTGGCGAAGTTCAAGTCGCAACTCAAACGCATCGGCTTTTCCTACGATTGGGAGCGTGAAGTAAACACGACCGATCCCGCCTACTACAAATGGACGCAGTGGATCTTTCTTCAGATCTACGATTCGTGGTTCAACCCGGAAACAAAAACGGCTGAACCCATCTCCAATTATCAAGGCGCGGATCCCGACGGCGTGCGCCTCGCTTATGT
Organism: Verrucomicrobiota bacterium; assembly: GCA_041167205.1. Taxonomy (GTDB): domain Bacteria; phylum Verrucomicrobiota; class Verrucomicrobiia; order Chthoniobacterales; family UBA10450; genus AV80. Next base: position 14,331 of record JBEEHC010000007.1, on the reverse strand, counting down.
GGCGGAAGTGCCGGTGAATTGGTGTCAGGAACTGGGCACCGTCCTGGCGAATGAGGAGGTGGTCGACGGCAAAAGCGAAGTCGGCGGTTTCCCGGTTGTCCGCCGCCCGATGCGCCAATGGATGCTGCGCATCACTGCGTTCGCTGATCGTCTCGTGGAGGAATTGGAAAGCCTGGATTGGCCGGAATCGATCAAAGCGCTGCAAAAGAATTGGATCGGTCGCAGTGAAGGGGCGGAAATTTCTTTTCCTGTGGTGGGGGTCGACGACAACATCACTGTCTTCACGACGCGACCCGACACGATTTACGGCGCCACCTACATGGTGCTCGCTCCGGAAAATCCACTCGTCGATCAGATCACGACAGAAGAGCAGCGCAAATCGATCGAATCTTATCGCGCCGGGATCGCAACGAAATCCGATCTCGAGCGCACCGATCTGGCCAAAGAAAAAACGGGCGCGTTCACCGGCGCGTCCGCGACCAATCCTGCGAATGGCGAACCCATTCCGATCTGGATCGCCGATTACGTCCTGATGGGCTACGGCACCGGCGCGATCATGGGTGTCCCCGCTCATGATGAGCGCGATCTTGAATTCGCCCGGCAGTTTGGGCTCGCCGTCCTCCCCGTCGTGCAAGCACCCGGAAAGACACCTGAGGAATCGATCGGTTACACCGATGTCGGGGTCGCCATCAATTCGCCGCTGCTCAATGGCCTCTCTAGAGCAGAGGCGACGACAAGAATTATCGATTGGCTGGAGCAAAACGGGCACGGCCGGCGCGACATTCGTTACAAGCTGCGCGACTGGCTTTTCTCGCGCCAGCGTTATTGGGGCGAACCATTCCCGGTCATCTGGCGCAATGGAAAACATGAAGCGCTGCCGGAATCGGAACTGCCGCTCGAACCTCCCGCCCTCGAGGATTTCAAGCCGACCGGGACCGGCGAACCGCCGCTCGCGAAAGCGAAAGATTGGATTCGCTATTCGGACGGCGCATCGCGCGAAACAAACACCATGCCGCAATGGGCCGGCTCCTGCTGGTACTACCTGCGGTTTTGCGATCCGCGGAACGACCAACGGTTCGTGGGCGAAGAACCGGAGCGCTACTGGATGGGCGGCGGCAAACCGGGCGGCGTCGATCTCTACATCGGCGGCGTCGAGCACGCGGTGCTGCATCTTTTGTATGCGCGGTTCTGGCACAAGGTGCTCTTCGATCTCGGATACCTCTCGACCCCCGAACCGTTCCAGCGCCTCGTCAATCAAGGCATGATTCTCGGGGAGGACGGCCGCAAAATGTCGAAACGCTGGGGCAACGTGATCGACCCGATTGACGTGATTGAAATCTACGGCGCGGATGCATTTCGCTGTTACGAGATGTTCATGGGCCCGCTCGAGCAGATGAAGCCGTGGAGCATGAAGGGCGTCGAAGGCGTTTCGCGATTCCTCGCGCGCGTCTGGCGTCTGATCATGGAGGAAAATCAAGCCGGCGAGTGGGTTCTTTCTGGCGAGGTGCAGGAGGTCGAGCCGCGGAAATCCGAGCTCAAAGTCCTGCACGCCACCATCAAGAAAGTCAGCGGCGATATCGAAACGCTTTCCCTCAATACCGCGATCTCGCAGATGATGATTCTGGTCAACGCGCTGACCAATGCCCCAGCCAAATCTGTTTCCGCGCTCCGCTCACTCTTGGTTCTGCTCAATCCGTTTGCACCCCATCTCACCTCGGAGCTTTGGCAAACCCTGGCCGAGAAGTTTCCCGGCGTGGGCGCTAGTATCACCGAACAGCGCTGGCCCGAGCACGATGAACGCCTTCTGATCGAGGACGAAATCGAAATCGTTTTACAAGTGAACGGGAAGTTGCGGGACAAGATCACCGTCGCTCTCGACGCGACAGACGCGGCGCTCGAGGCAGCGGCGCTCGCCAACAAGAAGGTGCAAAACGCCGTTGGCGGACAGACGATTCGCAAAGTCGTCGTTGTGCCCAAAAAGCTTGTCAATGTCGTGACCGGCTAAGTAGAGCTGGACCATGCTCAAAGAGTTCAAGGAATTCGCGATCAAGGGAAACGCGGTCGACATGGCCGTGGGCGTCATCATCGGCGCGGCCTTCGGAGGGATTGTCGCGTCGCTGGTGAAAGACATCATCATGCCGCCGCTCAGCCTGTTGACCGGCGGCCTGGACTTCTCGAACAAGTTTGTCGTGCTGCGCGACGCACCCGGCGGAGGCCTCTTCAAAACCGCCGCCGACGCGGCCAAGGCCGGCGCTGTCACCTGGAACTACGGAAACTTTATCACCCTCATCGTGAATTTCGTGATCGTGGCCTTTTGTATTTTCCTGCTTCTCCGCGCGCTCAATAAGATGAAACGACCCAAACCGGGCGCCGCTGCCCCCGTTTCAAAAGAGTGCCCGTTTTGCGCCATGACTATTCCGGTCAAAGCCACGCGCTGTCCGCACTGCACGTCGGAGATGGCGGCAACGGCGCGGGCCTAGATCAACGCGAGCGCTGCTATGCGCCAGCTGTCATCCCGAGGCTGGCGAAGCGCGCCGAGGGACCTCGCAACCGACGTTGTCGCCTCCTGCAACGCGGAGCCGCCATTTGCAATTGTGAGGTCCCTTGCCGTCTTTGCGGCTCGGGATGACAGCAAATAGGTGCGTTCTATTGATCGATCCCTAAGTCGGTGCGGGTTCGCTTTCGGGCAGTCGCAAGATCCGCTCCGGCGTGCACAGCCAGACGCGACTCTCTTCGTCCTGCGTCCACCGGGTTCCGCTCGCCCAGGGAGAAAACGCCGGCATGATCCAGCACCGGGATTGCTGAACAAAAGCCGGGCATTTCAGCCGGAGCCCCGCCCCATCCGTGATCGTTCCGGCGGGATGGTAATGCCCGATAATCTGAATTCGATCCGCCGCCTCGGCGACGCAATGGCCATGATGAAAATGGAAGCGCTCGGTCTCCCATGATTCGAACAACTCGAATTTTCCGCGCAACGGCCGATCGTGGTTTCCGGCGACGACAATCGGCTCGCAAAAATCCTGGATTCGTTCGAGCAGCTCGTACGCTTCTGCGGCCGCGGTCTGGTCGTGCACCAGATCGCCAAGAATGATCAGACTGCTCGGCCGATATTCAGCGACCAACTGAAAGAGGCGCTCCGCGATCGACGCCATCCCCCATAGCGGAACCAGCCGGCCAGCCGCGCGCTGGCTCAATTCGTAGCCGAAATGCAAGTCCGCCACGGCGAGCCAGCGCTCACGCTGATGAAAAAGCGCGAGACGGCCATCGAGTAAAATTTCGTCGGCGACGAGCGCCTGGTTCGCACGGAGTGGCAGCATGTTGAGCCAATAGGCCGCGCAAATTATCGCTTGCCACCCCAGCCTTCAATCGGTAATGACCGGTTTCCGCGCCGATGTCGACCTATCTGAAATTCGCCGGTCTCGGGGCGCTGGTCTGCCTGATCGCGAGTTGCGAGACACCAAACCCGCAAGCCAGGAGCCAAACCCCCACCGCCCACGGACGCCGCATTGTAAACATTCGGACAACCGCCTACACGCACTCGGAAAGAGGCGGCAGACATAATGCGATCGGCCGCTCCTTGTCCGGCCAGAATGTCATGAGTGCCGCCGCCGACTGGTCGCGTTTTCCACTCGGAACGCGCTTTCGAATTGTCGGGACGCAAGACGATTACATCATCGACGATTATGGCGGCGCCCTGGTCGGCACGAATACGATCGATCTCTACATGACGAGTCGCCGGGCGATGCGCGTATGGGGTGTCAGGCGGGTCGACATCGATATTGTGGAGTGGGGCTCAAAGCAGTTAAGTCTTAAAGTGTTGGCACCCCGCAGGAAGAATGGGCTCGTTCGACGCATGATCGCCGGGATCGAAGCAAACAAAAGTTAACGGGCTGCGCGCGCGGTTTGTTTTGACACGGCGCGCAGGAGCGCCACAACTTCCCCGATGAAAGTTCTTGTTGTCGGCGGAGCAGGCTACATCGGCAGCGTTTGCGCCGAACTGTTGCTTAACGAGGGCCACACCGTTGGCATCTTCGACAACCTGACCGAGGGACATCGGCGCGCGGTAGATGCCCGGGCGCAATTTACCGAAGGCGATCTGGCGGACTGCCATCGGATTCAATCGACCCTCGCCGCGTTCCAACCCGAAGCGGTCATGCACTTTGCCGCGAGCGCCTTGGTGGGAGAATCGATGGAAAACCCCTCGAAATATTTTCGCAACAACATCGCGCACGGCCTGAACCTCCTCGACGCCATGGTCGCGACCGGCCGGAAGCAGCTCGTCTTTTCGTCAACTTGCGCCATTTTCGGTCCACCGGAACGAGTGCCAATCGACGAAACATTGCCGCCGCGGCCGATCAATCCGTATGGGGAATCGAAGCTGGCCTTCGAGAAAATCCTGCGCTGGTATGGCGAGATTCATGGCTTGCGCTTTGTCGCACTGCGCTATTTCAACGCGGCGGGCGCATCAGAAAATTTCGGCGAGGAACACCGCGTCGAGACGCATCTCGTTCCGAATGTCTTGCAGGTGGCCCTGGGGCAAAAACCTCACGTCGAGATTTATGGCACCGATTACGACACCCCGGACGGCACGTGCATCCGCGATTACATTCATATTCTCGATTTGGCGCGCGCCCACATTCTTGCGCTGGCGGCGCCCAGGAGTGAATTCTACAATCTTGGCACCGGCGGCGGCTCGAGCGTGCGGGAAGTGATCGATTGCTGCCGGAAAGTAACGGGCCACAAAATTCCGGTCATGGAAAAGCCTCGACGGGCCGGCGATCCGCCCCGGCTAATCGCAGCGTCGGAGAAGATTCAGAAGGAGCTGGGCTGGCGTCCGCAATTCCAAAGCCTCGAAGCGATCATCCAAAGCGCCTGGAAATGGCACCAGAAATTTCCGAACGGCTACGGGGATTAGTCCTGTGGCGGCGGTCTATGACCGCCGTGCCGCGCATGGCAGCCTGTGGGGATGCGGCGGTCATAGACCGCCACTACAGCCAAAAAAGAAACGCCCGCCGAAACACGTTCCGCGGGCGTTCTCAATTTCAGTTCGAAACTACGCTCGCCGTTAGGGCTTGGTAGTCGTGGTGGTAGTCGTCTCTTTCTTTTCGTAGTACGACACCGGCTTCGCCAGCGTGATCTTGGTGACCACCATACGGTCGCCTTCCTTCACGTAGGTGTATTTCACCGGCATGTCGGGTTTGATCATGGACCACTCAACCGTCTTGCCTTCCGGATCGACGATTGTCGTACTCTTGGTGTAGTAATACTTCACCGGCGCACTGCTCGTCTCGGTCCGAACCGAGATGTAGTCCGAGCCTGGCGTGTAAGTCGTGATCGTGCCTGACGCGTCCATTGTGCTCGTGGAGGTTGTCGAGGTCGATGAGGTCGTCGCCGGGTCGGTGCTGGTGGTGGTGCTGGTCGTGGAGGTTTGCGCGAAAGCTGTGGTGAGCGCGATTGCGCTGACGGCTCCGGCTGCCAATAATGTAATCAATCTGTTTTGTTTCATATTTGTCCTTTGCTTTGGTTAAACGGATGCTCTCCGTCGTGCATTCATCCGACTGCCCGAAGCTGGAGTTTATTCAACCGCATCTTCTTTTCGTAACCGGCATGGACAATGGCTGTCTTGATTTGACTCAGGTAGGGACGCTTTTCCGAAGCGTCCGACTAATTTGCCAGGCGACGGATCAGACCGGAAAGTCGGACGCCTCGGAAAGACGTCCCTACCTGAAATAACGCATGCAACCACTCCCAGGCTTTCGCGATTTCCTCCCAAAGGATTGCGCCGCTCGCAATTACATCTTCGATCGCTGGCGCGAAGTGGCGCGCAGATATGGCTTCGTGGAATGGGATGGGCCCGTCCTGGAGCCGACGGCGCTCTATACAAAAAAGAGCGGCCCCGAGATTGTCGCGCAGCTTTTCAATTTCACCGACAAAGGCGAACGGGAGGTGGCAATGCGCCCCGAACTCACCCCCACCCTGGCACGCGTTGTCGCCGCGCATGAGCGCGAATTCAAAAAGCCGCTCAAGTGGTTTTCCATCCCGCAATGTTTCCGTTACGAGAAGCAACAACGGGGCCGGCTCCGCGAGCACTATCAATTTAATGCGGACATTGTCGGCGAGGACTCTCTCGAAGCGGATGTGGAATTGATCGCGCTTTGCGTCGACATCTTACGGGCGTTCGGATTCACGGCGGAGGATGTAGTCGTGCGAATCAGCGACCGCGAATTCTGGATCGACTTTCTTCGAGCGCAAAATGTGCCGGAAATGCAGTGGCAGGAAATGTTGCAGGCAATTGACAAAAGCGAGCGCGAACCCCGGGAAAAAACCGCGGCGCGGCTTGGTTCGCTCGCAGAACCAGTTTTCAAGATTCTCGATGGAGGAGGGAAAAGCGAAAAACTGGAGCTGCTGCTGGCGGCGCTCGATGGTCGTGGCCTGGCTGAATACGTGAAGATCGATCTCGGGATCGTGCGCGGGCTGGCCTATTATTCCGGTATCGTCTTCGAGGCGTTTGATCGCGCCGGCAAGTTGCGCGCATTGGTCGGCGGCGGGCGGTACGACAACCTGATCGAGCAGCTGAGCGATGGAGCTGTCTCGCTGCCCGCCCTCGGTTTTGCCATGGGAGATGTCGTCCTCGCTGAATTGATCGGCGAACACCCAGCCGCCAAAGCCAAGATGGAAGAAGCCGTCGCCGCGCAACAGAACCTCGACATCTACATCGTGATCGCGAAGGAAGAACGGCGGGCCGACGCATTTGCGCAGATTCAAGCGTTGCGCGAACGCGGCTATCGCGTCGATTACCCGCTCACACCCGCAAAGGTCGGAAAACAGTTTCAGACCGCCGAACAACTCGGCGCGCGAATCGCGATCCTCTTCGGCGACGAATGGCCCGAAGTGAAAATTAAAGACCTCCGCACCGGCGAGCAGAGCCTATTGCCGAACGGAGAACTATCCGCGCGCTTCGCCACGCTTTTGCATCCCCAAGTTAAGTGAGGCGCGGGCCAATTTACCGACATCGCTTGCGAGATTCCTTGTTTCGCTCAGAATGGCAGGCTAAGCGCGCATCATGTACCGGACCCACCATTGCAACGAACTCCGCAAGACCGACATCGGCCGCGTCGCCATGCTGGCTGGGTGGGTGCACGTTCGCCGTGATCACGGCGGCGTGATCTTCATCGACCTGCGAGATCGCGAGGGCCTAACCCAGGTTGTTTTCCGCCCGGAGGAGAACGCAGAGCTCGCCGCCCAGGCGCACCACCTGCGGCACGAAGATGTAATTGAGGTCGAAGGCAAGGTCTCCGCCCGCGTGCCCGGAACCGAAAACCCGAAGCTCCCTACCGGTGATATCGAGCTCGTCCCCGACAAGTTGCGCATCCTGAATCGAGCCGACGTTCTTCCCTTTCCCCTCGATGCCGAAGTCCCCAATGAAGATTTGCGGCTGAGCTACCGCTATTTCGATCTGCGCCGGCCGCAGATGATGCGCAATCTGCTGCTGCGGCACAAGGTCACAAAAGCCGCGCGCGATTTCCTCGATAAAGAAGGTTTTATCGAGATCGAGACCCCGATCCTTTCCAAGAGCACGCCGGAAGGCGCGCGCGATTTCCTTGTCCCGAGCCGTCTGACGAAGGGGAAATTTTACGCGCTGCCGCAGGCGCCGCAGCAATACAAGCAACTGCTCATGGTGGCCGGGATCGAAAAGTATTTCCAGATCGCGAAATGTTTCCGCGACGAGGATCTGCGCGCGGATCGTCAGCCGGAGTTTACCCAGATCGACATCGAAGCTTCGTTCGTCGTTCCAGACGACATCTTCGTTTTGGTCGAAGGATTGCTCTCAGCGATGTTTCGGACCGCGCAAGGCGTCGAAATCGCCACTCCATTTGAACGCCTCAGCTACGCGCAGGCGATGGACGAATTCGGGAGCGACAAGCCTGACCGTCGCTTCGCCATGCGCCTGACAGACCTGGCTGATGCTTTCCGAGCGAGCTCCTTCAAAATGTTTCGCGGCGCGCTCGATGCTGGGGGCGCCGTCAAAGCGATCAACGCGAAAGGTTTCGCGAGCCTCACTATCGGACAGAGTGACGAACTTACCGCGATGGCGAAACAGTACGGCGCCAAGGGACTCGCCTTTATCAAAGTGGAAGGTGGCGAGTGGAAATCGCCGATCGTAAAATTCTTCAGCGAAGCGGAGAAGGAAGCGCTGCGCTCAAAACTGCACGTGGAGGAAGGCGACCTCATCCTGTTCGCGGCGGACAAATGGGGCGTCGTTTGCGAAGTGCTCGGACGAATTCGTTCCCGGATTGCGGAGATGCAGAGATTGACCGCTGGCTCCGCCGAACTCGACTTTCTCTGGGTCACCGATTTTCCGCTCATGGCTTTCAGTGCCGAGGAGAACAAATGGAACGCGGTGCATCATCCTTTCACGCGACCCAAGGCCGAAGATGTCGCAAAGCTTGAGGCGGAAAAGTTTGGCGAGGTGCGCGCCGAAGCATACGACGTCGTTCTAAATGGAGTGGAACTCGGAGGCGGCAGTATCCGGATTCACGAACCCGAGTTGCAGGCCAAAATTTTCGCGGCGCTCGGGGTGAGCGCGGAAGATCAGGAAAGTATGTTTGGCCACATGCTGCGCGCCTTCCGTTTGGGAGCGCCACCCCATGGCGGGATCGCGTTCGGCCTCGATCGAATCGTCATGCTGATCTGCGGCGAAGAAAGCATCCGCGAGGTCATGGCCTTCCCAAAAAACAATCGCGGCATCGATCTGATGTCGCATTCGCCCAGCGACGTTGATCCGCGTCAGCTGCGAGATCTGGGAATCAAACTGACTGGCGAAAAGCCACCACCGTAGGTTTTCGACGCGCCAGCATCACGGAGAGGCCGATTCGACATGCGCCTTGGCGAGGGCAACCTGGCTCAGCGGCGTTCGAAAGAGAACGCTGATGGCAAGCGTGACGACGCAGCCCACGAAGACAAACCAGGGCCAAGCGATTTTCGGCCACCAGTCAGGCATGAACCAGCCGAAATTCCATTCGGTCGGCACTATTTTTCCGGTGAAAAGGGCCAGGAGATCGAAAGCGGGAATGGTGATCTTGCACAAGACGAGAACGGAGCTGATGCCGATAATCATCGCCACGACGTTGACGCCATCCCGCCCGCGGCTGCGCGTCAACATTCCCAAAAGGAAAACCGCGAGCAACGCTCCATACGTGTAGCCGAGGATGCCGATCGCGATCGGAATAATGGTCAGCTTTGAATCATGGAGGACCGCGTTGGCCGCCACGGTCGCCACGATGATCATGAGAATTCCGAAGACTCCCGTCGAGATCCTGGCGGCGCGGATGGACTGACGATCGGTGGCACCCGGACGGATATACGGGAGGTAGAAATCTTTCGTGAAGCTGGTCGCGAGCGCATTTAGCGCGGCGGACGTCGAGCCCATCATCGTGGCGAAAACGCCGGCAATGATCAGGCCGCGAAAAACCACCGGCATCTCGTGCACGATGTAATGACCGAAGATTTCGTTATCGGAGGCAGGCATCGTCGCGCCCGGAACCACCGCGTAATAAACCGAAAGGAGAATGCCAACGGTCAGGAACGCCATCGCGATCGGAAGATCCATGATGCCGCTCAGAATCAGAGAGAGTTGCGACTTCCGATAATTTGGCGCGGTCAGCATTCTTTGAACGCTGTCCTGGTCGGTTCCGTGAGTCGCCATGGTCACCAAAGTAGAACCGATAAACGCGGCAAACAGAGTGTACGGCTCTTCCAGCATCGCCTTCAGGGCGGCGCCGAACGGCAGCTCCGAATTCCAACCGGTCTGGAAAAATTGGATGTTACCCAGGCCGCCGAGATTCTCTTTTACTGTGTCGAATCCCCCGGGAATGTGCCGCAGCAGCAGGAAAATCGCGAAGATCACGGCGCTGAACATCAGCACGACCTGGATCAGGTCCGTCCACACGACAGCTTTGATTCCGCCAACCGCCGTATAGATCGTCGTGATGACGGTGACGAAAATGATGCCCCAGACGTATGTATTCAGACTCACCGGCAGCGACGGGAAGAGATAACGCCAAATGACCACCATGATCGCCCCGCCCAGGTAGAGGCGGACGCCGATTCCCAGCACACGGGTGAAGAGGAAAATCCCACTCGCCATGTTCTTGGTCTTCGTGCCAAAGCGGACGGTGAGAAACTCGTAAACGCTTTGAACCCGATAATCGTAGAAGGGTTTGAGGAAGGTGTAGGCGACCACGATACGCGCCAGGATCGTGCCGATAACGAGCTGGCCGTAGAAATAGCCTCTCGTCTTGAACCCTTCGGCAGGCGTTCCCAGGAAAGTCGCGGCGCTCGTTTCCGCCGCGATGATCGACCCCAAAACCGCCCACCATGGGATCGACCGGCCACCAAGGGCGAAATCCTGGAGGTTCTTGTTGCGCCGGCCAGCCCAAAGACCCAAGGCCACGATTCCGAAAAAATAGGCGAGCAGAACTACTGCATCGATCAACAGACGTAGGTTGAAAACGGAGTCCTGCATTACCCGCTGTCTAGGTGACAGAATTTTTCGAAGCCGGAAAGCGGTTTCTCAACAAGAAGCGGCGGTCTCCAGCCCGCCAACATCGTTCTCGCTCGACGTCCACCTCCTTCCACCGCTCTACGGCGGTTTGGAAAGCGCCGCTCCTTGGGGGATGATTCTGCGTGCGAAATGATTCACTGCGAAGAAGTGCTGCGCCGGAGTTCGATTTGGCGCGGACGCTCGACTCGGGCCAGGTCTTTCATTGGGAAACCTGGGGCCATGGGTTTGCCGGTGCGATCGGTGCGCGGGGTGTCTACGTGGAGCAGCGCGGCGACAGCATCTTCTCCAGCGGCGTAAGCGCTAAACTCATCAGCCATTACTTCGCGCTGGATCACCCGCTCGTAGAAATCTGCCGATCATTCCCCGAAGACCCGACCATGTGCGCGGCCCGCGATTTCTGCCAGGGGTTGCGCATCATCCGGCAGCCCCTTTGGGAGTGTTTGGCGACGTTCATCACGTCCTCGATGAAGCAAGTGGCGCACATTCGCCAGATCTCGCGGGCATTGCGCGTTCGATATGGCGCAAGTCAACGTGTGCTCGATTGCGAAGTGCGCTCCTTCCCCGAAGCGGGCCGGATTGCGAAACTGACCGAGCGGGACCTGCAAGCCTGCGCGCTTGGTTACCGGGCCAAGAATCTTCTCGCAACGGCGCGCCTCGTCAGTTCCGGTGAGGCCGATCTTCAGCAATGGAGCGCCCTTCCCGACGAGTTACTAAGGGCCCGCCTCTGTGAGCTGCCTGGCGTGGGCGCAAAGGTTGCTAATTGTGTGATGCTTTTTGCTTACGAGCGGCTCCGGGCGTTTCCGATTGACGTCTGGATCGAGCGCGTGTTGAAACAAAAATACTTTCCCCGAAAACGAAAAGTGACGGCGACCCAACTCCGCGCCTTCTGCGAGACCTACTTCGGAGAGCATGGCGGATATGCGCAGCAATATCTCTTCCATCACGCCCGGAAGGGCGGCGCCTTTTCCCGGGTCATCGCGAAACGAAACCCAATGAGCGCAAGTTGTTAGGCAGGCGATGTGCGATATCGTACAACTCATTGGAAAGCTCTCAATGACAGCCCAGCATATCGTTGAGCAATCCTCGATCCTGAGTGGTCTCACTGAATGATGGAACAAAAACGGGAGAGCCGGAAAATTGCGTTCGCGATCTTGATATCGCTCTTCCTGCATTTTCTGGTGGGGTTCTCGCTCGCGGCATTCGGGAGCGCGTTTACGCCTGCGCCCCCGCTGGAAGAGAAACCGGTGGAGCTCACCATCGTCGATTTGTCCGCCACGCCCCCTCCGTCCACGCCGAAAGATCCGCCCTTCATGGAGACGGCCCCCGACAGGGAGTCGGCGGAGAAGCCAAAGGAGCAGACGTTCGAATCGAATGCGAACTCGATCGCGGCGAGCAAACTGCCCGCGACCGGTGATTTGCCGTTGCCCTCCCAGGATGGAAAAGATCGGCCTGCGGTTAGCCTGGAGACGCACGATTATTCGCTCCCAACCGACGGGTCAAAGCCCCAGCCCGAGCGGCCGGCAACGGTCGCGACGGAGTCGGAACCTCCACCGGCGCCGAAAGCACAGCCTTCGGAGGCGCCCGCTTCTAGCCCGACCGCAGCGCCGGCCTTGACCCCCGAGCCGGAGCAATACGCGATGCTAAAGGCCTCCCCGCCCCCGCCGATCAAGGCGCCCGACGAAACAGAGACCTCGCCCCCACCGGATGTCGCGGCGTCAGCCCCGCCCGCGGCGCCGAGGCCGAAACCGGAACTGGCGGCTTCGAGTTATCAGGCGCAAAAAGAGCAGACTCGCATTACCGGCCGGTTGACGACGCGCGGTCCTTCCTCCGTGAACGCGGTCGGAACGCCGCTCGGGCGATACCAAAAGGCGGTTTCGGATGCGATCGGCTCGCGCTGGTATTATTACATGAACAAGAAAATGGACCTGGTCAGCATTGGGACAGCGCACCTCGAGGCGGAGGTGGATTCGCAAGGGCACGTGCAGAAATTGCGGGTCGTCTCGAACAACGCGAATGAGGCATTCGCCAACATCTGCTTGCAATCATTTCAGGAAGCGCACATTCCTCCCATTCCGCCGGACCTGATCGCAACCCTGCCCGAGGGCCGAATGCCCGTCGATTTTTCGTTTACCGCCTACTCAAACCAATGACGACCGAATTAGCGCAACACCGCCCATGACCGAGACACTCCAGACCATGGTGAGTTTTTTCACTCGAGGCGGCCTGTTCATGTGGCCGCTGCTCGCGTGCTCGATCGTCACCGTCACGACCATCGTTCTCAGCATTCTGACGTTGCGAGAAAAAAAGGTTCTGCCGCTGGTGATCGAGAGTGAAATCGAACGCCTCGTGCCCGGCGGGAGCGCGGAGCGGCTCATGCGCGTCGTGAACGACGACAATTCCTCGCTGGCTCGAATCACACGCGCGGCGTTGCAGCATTTGCGCTGGCCCCGGTCGGAGAATATCGAATTTGCGCAAACAAAGGCGCGGGCTGAATTGGTGCGGCTGGAGCGTGGGCTCATCGTCCTCGAAGTTGTGACGGGTATCGCGCCGCTTATCGGTTTGATCGGCACGGTCGCGGGACTCGTGCAGGTTTTTTCGGGCCTGGGGCTAAGCACCGGCGCGTCCGACACCAAGTCGGTGGCGCTCGGCATTTCCATGGCGCTGAATTGCACTATCTTCGGGCTCTCCATCGCGGTGCCGAGCCTGATCGCGTTCAGTTATTTTTCGAAGAAGGTCGAAGTGCTCTCGGTGCAAATGGAATCGATCGTCTCGGACTTGATTGCCAAATGTTACTACGGCCGAGCCGGCAGCGAGGAAGGGCGTCCACTCCGCTCGACGGTGCCGGCGAGCGCTCCACTGGCGTGATGCGCCATTCAGTTTTGTTGCCATGAAGATCGCAGTCCGGAAAAGACGGGCGCCCTCCATCATCATCGTTTCACTCGTCGATATTTTGACGATTCTCCTCATTTTCTTCGTCGTCTCGACCACTTTCAAAAAAGATCAGCCGGAAGTTCAGATCAATCTTCCCGAATCAAAGACTGCGGCCAACGCAACGGCCGAGTTCGAGCACGCGATCGTGAGCGTAAGCGCGAACGATGAGATCCGGCTCGACGGCCAGATCATCACCCCGGAGCAGCTCGAAACGTCCGTGAGGGAGCTGCCGCCGTCGCGCAAATCGGCGCTGGCCCTGCAAGCCGACAAGAAGGCCTCCTTCGGGACCATCATTAAAGTAATGGACGCGTTGAAGCTGGCGGGAGTGAAGAACCTGCCCGCTTTCACGCACGGCGATAAATGAAACTGCCGATCGTAAAGTACGGAGATCCCATCCTCCGCGCCAAGGGCAAAGCCATCGAAGAAGTGGACGAGCGCATTCGTTCTCTCGCAGCGGACATGCTGGAAACGATGCATGGAGCGAATGGCATCGGCCTCGCCGCCCAGCAGGTGGGCGCCGCGCTCCAGCTCACCGTCGTCGACGTTTCGCAGGTCGAAGATCGCCCAAGCTTACTGAAGTTGAATGGGATCGAAGTGGATCCGGCGACGGCCATGCCACTCATCCTGGTCAACCCTATACTCCAGTTGGACGAAGGAACCGTCCCCGGCAATGAGGGTTGCCTCAGTTTCCCCGACATCACCGCCGACATCGACCGCGCGGTTTCGGTCCGAGTGGAAGCGCAGACGCTCGAGGGAGAGACCGTGGTGATCGAGGCCGCGGGATTACTCGCGCGTGCTTTACAGCACGAGGTCGATCACTTGAACGGCATCTTGTT
>JBEEHC010000006.1:0-14724 GCA_041167205.1 Verrucomicrobiota bacterium | reverse complement strand
GCCCTTTCTTTACAGGAAACCAAGCCTGCGCCATATCACGCAATGGCGGTGAGACATCGCTGTGATACGATGTCCCGACCTGAATGACGGGAGATTGATTTTGCCCCGGAGTTTTCGCCTGGGTCTGGACGGGTGCCCACGCAAAAATAACAAAACCGACTAACGCTACAACGGCAACGAAGATGCCCTTCATTGTTGCAATAAACTGGGCAGACGGAAGTCGGAGATGCGGGCGCGACATAAGCGGTTAACGGATGAGTACCGTTAAGGGGGATTGTGCCCAGACCTGTGCTTCGCGGTCAAGTTCACTGCTCTTGCCTTATTTCGAGTCAAGACGCTCCACTCCGATTTCTTCTCCTTTACTGCGTCAATCTGCGAAATCTCCGGACAACCTTGGCTGCAAAGAAGTGAAGACCGCTTTCCATCACCGAAACAGGCGCCTCCGTCATCGCATCCACTATTGCACGTTGTAGATCTCGACGAGTCCAATTCCCGTACTGCCGGCCTTGCCAGCCAGTATTGCCGTGAAGAGCCCGGGCGGCAGCGCGGTAAAGATTCCCGACTCCAAAGAGTTGGACGGCGCGAGACCGTGCGCGGTCAATTGCGCAGCCGAGACAGGATCATCCTGCCAGTTATCATTTGCGATCAAGAGCGCCCCGTTAGCGTCGCGAAGCTGCAGGGTGGGATCCGTCAGCACATTATTCAACCCAAGTTGGCTGAGCGAAGGTCCCCGCCCCCGCACAACCACATTTGCGCTGCCGTTGCCGTGGCCCAGGATGAAACCCCCGATCATCACGTTGTCGCCGGTCCGCACAAAGCCGCGCGTGCTGATGTTGGCCAACTGCGAAGCCGCGGCTGGATCGGTGTCATAGATTTCCACCAGACCGATGCCGCTCGTCTGATTCTTCCCGGCCATAAGCGCGGTGTAGGCTCCGGGCTCGAGCGTGGCTACGATTCCTGACTCATTGGGATTCTGAAGGGCGAGGCCAAGGGCAGTAAGTTGCCCCGCTTGCTCGGGATCGTCCTGCCAATCGTCGTCTTGCGCGAGCAACGCGCCATCGTTTCCGCGCAGTTCCAAGGTTGGATCGGCCAGGAGATCGCTCAGGCCAAAATTGTTCAGCGATGGTCCAAGGCCACGGATGGCGACACGCTTGGGCGTGCTGCCGCTGACGATAAACCCGCCAATCATCACCCTGTCTCCGGTTTCTACCCGCAGCCGGGTCGAGATATTCAATGCCTGGGCCGGTGTCGCAGTCGGCGTGGGACTTGGCGTCGGAGGAACGGTCGCGCTCGGCGTTGGGGTGGCTGTTGGTGGAGGTGTAATCGTTGGTGTCGGAGTGGGAGTAGCTACTACACAACTCGTAAACGCCGTCTCCACTACATTGGTATTGCCGGAGGTGTAATTGTGCCCACCTACCACCAGGAGCCTGTTGCCGGCGGTGAAGGATGTCCCCCCCGCGGAAGCGTGGGGAATGTTTGTGTTCGGCCCGGTTGTCCAGCTACCAAGGAAGGTATCATAAATATAGCTGCCGGTGTGCGGGCCTGACGGAGCGATCGCACTATCAGGACCGCCCACGACACAGATTTGGCGGCCGATGGTCCCTCCTACCGGTTGGTAGAGTGTGGCCGGCGCAGGCGGCATGAGCGTCCACGTGTTTAAGATGATGTCGTAGCGATAGTGCAGGCTGGATCCCGCGCCGCCGTTAAGGTTGCTCACTAAATAAATGGAGTGCTCCAACACGCCAGCGACACTGCCCCCCATCGCCACGGGAATGTTGGCCCGGCCCGTAATCCAGGTGTTGGCCACCGGGTCGTATTCCCAGGTCTGGTTCGTCTCGGAAGTTCCGTCATGACCCCCGATGACAAAGATCCTCCCCTCGTGATAGACAACGTTAGGGAGGTATCGGGGGGCCGGCATGGGGGCGCCAGTGCTCCAGGTGTTAGTGCTCACGTTGTAAATGTAGGTCGTGTCGAGGACCATAGACTGGTTTACGCCGCCAAAGACGAAGAAGGCACCCTGGCCTGGAGAAAAAGAATAAACACCGCGAGCGCGTGCCAATGCGACGGGCAGCGGAGCCAGCGCCGCCCAACTATCAGTGCCCGGGTCGTAGCGATTGACTGCGTTGGTCTCCCCGGAAGAGGTGTAGCCCCCGGCGGAATACCCGACGAAGCCGGTTGCGCCCATGGCATTCTCTGAAATCTCTGGGAGCGGGTAGTTGGCGGCCGAGGTCCATGGTTGAAGCGGGCACGCACTCGGCGGCGGCGTCGGGGAGGGACATTCGTTACTAAAAATAGTAACCGTATCGATCCGCCAGCCTTCGGAGGCGTTGCTGTTGTCCGAGACCAGGCGAAAACGTAGTCGAACGTGAGAAGGCGGAATTATCGCATTCATCCCATAGAAGACATTAGTCAGGACATAACCGCCCGAATTTCCACTCCAGGCCATTCGCCCGGCCAGGGGGCTCCCAAAGGCGGAACTGATGACAGAGTTATACCCGGGATTAACTGAGCCGCCGACCGCCGGGTCGGTAATATCGGTGAATGCGCCTCCATTGATGTTGGGCGACGAGATTTCCACGACAGCGCCATCGCGGCCGCTTTCCAGGTTATAATTATTTTGAAAAGATATCCCGGGGCCGAAGGGATCGCTGCTGAATACGGGGGTGTCGAGCCGGTTGTCCAGGATGTTACCGGGCGCGGTCGAGAAGGCATCGTTAGGCCACGAGTGAGATGCGACGTTTGATGTAACCCAGGGTGGAGCCCCGGTTACGTTCATTCCTTGTGAAGCCACCCAGCCCGTCGGCAACGCCGGTGCCGTCACGCGATCGAAGTACTCCGTGCCTCTTGGAGGGCAACCCTGTCCTTGCGCCGAAGTGGACCACGCCAATGCAAAAAGAGAAGCTGCGAGCAGCACGCTGAAAGGATGAACGAAACCTTGCCGATTGATTTTGGTTTTCATGATGGAGGTTTCTGTTCCGCGTGAGCCACGACGGTCGGGCGTTGGAAAGATCTTAGTCACAAGGGCGCTCGCCAGAGGCTTTTTACTGAAGTGGCGATTTTTTGTCGAACCTTTCTTTTCCTTGTGACCCTCCGCGTTATGCTACCGCGTGATCTAGAGGTAAGCGCTATGGCTGCATCTCAAATGAGCCGACGTCGATGCGCCCATTAACGACGCGATCATAGCCAGGGCCGCGCTGATCATACAAGGGCGGCGGCGTGAAGGTTGGGTCGCCTGCGTTAATGGCCGGGCTGCCGTTCAGCAGCGCATGAGTGGCGGTCGGGCCGCCGTTGTTCTGGAGCGGACCGAGCACGGGATTGGTGTTGATCTGATCGCCGGTCGCGGTCAAGAAGCCGCCGCCATTATCGCTGCTAAGGTTATAACCGTGCGAGGTGACCATGTGTGACTCGCTGTAGATATTCTCGCCCTGCGTTCCAACCTTCAGGATGGTATTCGCGATCTGGAGCGTCCCGCTGACAAAATTGATGCCACCGCCATGGGCGTCAGCGCTGTTGCCGCTGATCGTGCAGTTGGTGATGGTGAGCGTTGCGCTGCTTGTGCCGTCTCCGCTGTAGATGCCGCCGCCGTTACCACTATCTTTATAGACCGCCGCGTTGCCGCTGACGGTGCTGTTCGTAATCGTCATCGGTCCGCTGTTGGAGATGCCGCCGCCGGAGCCAATCGACGTGTTGGCGCTGACGGTGCTGTTGTTGATCGTCGCCGTCCCGTAGCTGAGAATACCGCCGCCAACGAAGCCGCCGGTGTTGCCGCTGATCGTGCTGTTACTGATTTCCAGCGGCCCGCCGCTGAAGATTCCTCCGGCCCGACCTGGACGAGGGGGTTGGGCAGTGACGGAGTTGCCGCTGACACTGCTGTTGGTGATCGTCAGCGTCCCAGTGCTATTTATGCCCGCGCCTTCTCCGCCATTCCCAGAGTCCAGTCCGCTATTCAGGTTGCCGTTGACGGTGCTGTTGAGGATCGTCAATGTCGCGCTAGCGCCAAGACTGTAGATGCCACCCCCGCTGCCGCCGCTGTAGTTAGCCTCCACGGCGCAATGATTGAGGGTCAACGTGGCCTGCTCATTGAAAATGCCGCCGCCGTTCTGGTGAGAGAACCCGCCGCTGATCTTGAGGCCTTCTATTACAACAGTATGGCCCGGCAGGACGTGGACGATGCGGAAAGTTCCCGAGACACTCGAGACCGCGAGCAGGGTCGCCCCGGGGCCGGTGATCGTGATGTTCTTGCCGACGACCAGCTCGCCGCTAGTCAGGCCGATGGTTCGCCCGTTGAGCGCGGCATCGAACTGAATGGTATCCCCGTCGCCGGCCGCAGCGATCGCGTTGCGGAGTGAGCCCGCTCCGCTATTCGCCGTGCTCGTCACGGTGAGTGTGGACGCAAGAAGGCCACCGTATACCTCTACGAGTCCTAGCCCCACACTGCCGTTCTTCCCGGCCAGGATCGCCGTGAAAGCTCCAGGAGAGAGGGTGGCAAAGATTCCCGACTCCAGAGGACTGGGCGGAGCAAGCCCGTGTGCGGTCAATTGCGCGGCTGAGACCGGATCGTCCTGCCAGTTATCGTTCGCGATCAGGAGGGCGCCATTACTATCACGCAGTTCCAGAGTTGGATCGGCCAGCACATTACTCAAGCCGAATTGGCTGAGCGAAGGCCCGATGCCGCGCACCGCCACGCTCGTCCTAGCGCTGCCTTGGCCCAGGATGAAGCCCCCGATCATCACGTTATTGGCTGTCCGCACAAAACCGCGCGTGCTGATGTTGGCCAATTGCGACGCCGCGCCTGCGTCGGCATCATAGATTTCCACCAGTCCGAGGCCGCTGGTCTGATTCTTCCCGGCCACGATCGCGGTGTAAGCCCCGGGCGGAAGCGTGGCTACTATTCCTGACTCATCAGGATTCTGAGGTGCGAGGCCAAGGGCGATAAGTTGCGCGGCCTGCGCTGAGTTGTCCTGCCAATTGTCGTTTTGCATCAGCAACGCTCCATCGGAGCCACGCAGCTCTAGGGTTGGATCGGCCAGGACGTCGCTCAGACCGGAGCTGGTGAGCGATGGTCCGATTCCACGTATCACCACCCTTTTCGACGCACTACCAGTGATGATAAATCCGCCAATCATCACCCTGTCTCCGATTTCAACCCGCAGGCGGGTCGAAATATTCAATGCCTGAGCTGGGGTAGACGACGGGGTAGCTGTTGGGCTTGGTGTAGGTGTAGACGGAGTTACTGTTGGTGTTGGTGTTGTGCACGTGCCAGGGCAATCGGTCGGCGTCGGCGTTGCGGTAGGAGGGACGGTTGCTGTGGCGGTAACTGTCGGAGTCGCCGTGGGTGTCGCAGTTGGCGTCACTGTAGCAGTCGGGGTCGGGCAGACGCCGCCGCTAGTTAGAGTCACGTTATCCACGGCGTAGCTGGAGCTACTGGTCGAGGGCCCGACATATTCGAACAAGATGTTGTGCGCGGCGCCATTGGCGAAAGCGCCCAGGTCAATCGTACGCAGACTGTATAGGACCTCCGGACCCGTTGGCTCCGGGTAACTCTGCACGATCGTGCCGTCCACTCTCACATTCAGCACGTCGGTGAACGGGAAAGAAATCGTCCCGATCCGCATCGCGAAGCTGAGCGTCGCCTGCCCGCCGGCTGGAATCGTCACGCTTTGTCCGAGAGTCGCGGTTTCAGCCTCGGAGGCGCCACCGAACCATGCCCAATTATTCCCGGCATACGGCGGCGCTGCCCCGCCGGTTCCACAAGTAGTTGTGCTGCACAGCGGTGTACCAAAATGGGTCGAGGTCTGAACCGTCCAGCCTGGCCACGGGGTACCCGCCTCAAAAGTTGGGTCCGCGATTACGTTAGGGCTGCCGCACGGCGTAGGTAACGGCGTTGGGGTCGGTGTGGGCGAAGCTGGAGGCGTCGGTGTCGGCGAGGGGCCTTCGGTAATCCGGACGGAAAATGTATCGATTCGCCAGCCCACGGAAGCGCCACTGTTATCTGAGGCCAGGCGAAACCGCAATTTCACCTGAGATGGAATGGTGGGGCCGAAAGAAATCTGAGTGAGGATGTAACCACCCGAGTTCCCGCTCCAGGCCATTCGCCCGGCAATAGGGCTCTGAAAGCCGGAGCTAATCAGGGTGTTGTAGCCGGGGCTGAGAAAAGCGTGTGCCGCCGGGTCGGTGATATCAGTGAAGGCGCCGCCATTGATGTCGGGCGAGGAAATTTCGAGCACGGCGCCATCACGGCCGGCTTCCAGGTTGTAGCTATGCGAGAACTTTAACCCAAAGGAAGCGCCCGTAATGGGAAGCACCGGGGTGTCGAGCCGGTTATCCAGGATGTTATCCGGGGCAGTCGAGAAGGCGTCGTTTGGCGCCGTGTTTGGGGCAACGATCGAGGTGACCCACAATGGAGATCCCGTCACATTCACTCCCTGTGACGCCACCCAGCCTGACGGCAGAGACGGCGATCTCACTGCGTCGAAGTTCTCCGTATAGATTGGGCCCAACCCCCCCGCGGAAACAGGGATCGCGAACAACGCGATCAGGGTACTCGCAATAGATGCGGTCAGATGGGCGGTGGAAAAGCGCCTGATGAAATCGTCTTTGATTGATTGCCGCATGACACTGCGGGAGGGATCGCTGCCGCTCCGGGCCTATCTTGCCGAGCTTTGCGCGTCGCGGTCAAGTCTTCTTTGCGAATTGTAGCTACGCAGTTGCGGCGCCGCGCCTTCGGGACACTAGCTATTGTACGTTATAGATCTCGACGACACCGATTCCCGTGTCGCCGTTCTTTCCAGCCAGGATGGCGGTAAAGGCGCCCGGCGGCAATGACGCGAAAATTCCGGACTCCTTGGAATTCGAGAGAGCGAGACCATGGGCGCTCAACTCGGCTGCTTGCGCGGGGTCTTCCTGCCAGTCGTCGCATCGGGCGCAGAGGGTCACAAGGAAAGGAAAGGTGCTACCGCGTGATCCAGAGGTAAGGCTATGGCTGCAACTCAAATGAGCCAGCGTCGATGCGCCCGCCAATAACGCGATCATAACCAGGTCCGCGCTGATCGTAGAGGGGCGGCGGCGTGAAGCTCGGGTCGCCCGCATTGATGGCCGGGCTGCCGGTCAGCAGTTCGTGGGTAAAGGTCGGACCGCCGTTGTCCTGGAGCGGACCGAGAATTGGATCGGTATTGATCTGATCGCCGATCGCAGTCAGGAAGCCACCGCCGTTATCGCTGCTGAGGTTGTAGCCATGCGAGGTGATGGTGCCTGCGTTATTAAAGATGCTTACGCCCGGCGCGCCGGTTTGCAGGATGGTATTCCCGATCTGCACCATCCCGCCGTTGTTATGGATGGCGCCGCCGTTGCCGGGCGATTGGATGGAGTTGCCGCTGACAGTGCTGTGGGTAACCGTCAGCGATCCGCCGTTAAGAATGCCGCCGCCCTTCGGGTGAGCGAAGTTTCCGCTGATCGTGCTGTTGGTGATCACCAGCGTCGTGTTGCCCGAGCCGCTGAAGATGCCACCGCCGCCAGAAAAATTGCCATTCGACACGTTGCCGCTGACAGTGCTATTGCGGATCGTCAGCGTCCCGCTGTCTTGGTTCGAGATGCCGCCGCCGAAGCCAGACCCAAGGACGAACTCCGAGCCAGTTAGGTTGCCCCTGACAGTGCAATCAGTGATCGTCACTGTCCCGGAGTTGGAGATGCCGCCACCCCAAAAATTGGCCTCGTTGCCGAAGATCGCGCTCTTGCTGATGTCCAGCGTCCCGCTGTTGGAGATGCCGCCGCCATTCCCAGTTGTCGAGAGGGGAAGGGCGCCAGCCGCGCTGCCGCTGACACTGCTATTGCGGATCGTCAGCGTCCCACCGTTGAGAATGCCGCCACCGTTCCCTTCGCTGAAGTTGTGGTCCAGTCTGCAATTATTTATGGTCAACGTTGCCTCATTGAACACGCCCCCGCCAGGCGGATTGGCGTGGTTGCCGCTGATCATGAGGCCTTCTATCGTGGAAGTATGGCCGGGCGTGACATGGAAGATGCGGAAGGTCGCCATCGAGTTTGAATCTCTCGACACCGCGAGGAGACTCGGTCCCGGGCCGGCGATCGTAATGTTCTTGTCGATCACAAGCTCGCCGCTGGTCAGGTTGATGGTTTGTCCATTGAGGGCGGCATCGAATTGAATCGTGTCTCCGTTGCTGGCCGCGGCGATCGCGGCGCGGAGCGAGCCCGCTCCGCTATCGGCCGTGTTGGTCACAGTGAGCGTGCTCCCGCCAACACCGCTGTATATTTCCACGAGTCCAAGTCCAACACCGCCGTTCTTCCCGGCCAGGATGGCAGTAAAGGCCCCGGGCGACAGCGACGCAAATATTCCGGACTCCAGAGGATGTGGCAGCGCGAAACCGCGCGCGGTCAATTGTGCGGCCGAGATAGGATCATCCTGCCAGTTATCATTTGCGATCAGGAGCGCGCCGTTGGCATCGCGAAGCTCCAGGGTTGGATCAGCCAGGACATTATTCAACCCAAATTGGCTGAGCGAAGGCCCCCGTCCACGAATTACCACATCTGTCCTGCCACTATTATGGCCAAGGATGAAGCCCCCGATCATCACGTTGTTGGCTGTCTGCACAAAACCACGCGTGCTGAGGTTGGCCAATTGCGAAGCCGAAGCGGCATCGGCATCATAAATTTCCACCAGGCCGAGGCCGGTCGTCTGGTTCTTCCCGGCCATGAGTGCGGTGTAGGCCCCGGGGTCGAGCGTGGCTACGATTCCTGATTCGTTGGGATTCTGAGGCGCGAGGCCAAGGGCAGTAAGTTGCCCCGCTTGCTCGGGATCGTCCTGCCAATCGTCGTTTTGCGCGAGCAATGCGCCATCGTTTCCACGCAGCTCCAGAGTTGGATCGGCCAGGAGACCGGTCAGACCAGCATTGTTGAGCGATGGACCAAGGCCGCGTAGCGCCACCCTCTTCGGTGCGTTTCCGGTGACGATAAATCCGCCAATCATCACCCTGTCTCCGGTTTCCACCCGCAGCCGCGTCGAGATATTCAATGCCTGAGCCGGAGTAAGCGAAGGTGTAGCTGTTGGACTTGGTGTTGGCGTCGGCGGTGGTGTCGCGGTCACAGTTGGACTTGGTGTCGGTGTCGGAGTTGCAGAGGGTGTCGCGGTGAGGGTTGGCGTGGGAGTCGGGCTCGAGCACGCGGGCCCGAATGTTAGAAAGACGTTATCCACGAGATAGCTGCTCAGACCCGTGGTCGGTCCGATATACTCGAACAAAATGAGGTGTGAACCTCCGTCGGCGAATGCGCTCAGGTCAATGGTGCGCATACTATAATCACCTTCGAATTGCCCTCCTTCCGGGTAACTCTGCACGATCGTGCCATCCACCCTCACGTTCAGCACGTCGGTCGGCGGTGGATTAAAAGCACGGATTTTCAGCACGAAGCTGAGCGTGGCGGTGCCGCCCGCCATGATCGGGACGCTTTGCCCGAGGGTGGCGGTTTCGGGCACGTTAGCGCCGCCAAACCAGGCCCAATTGTCTCCGGCATAGGGCGAACCGCCGTCGGTTCCGCAAACAGCTCTGTTGCACAGCGGCGTGCCAAAGTTAGTCGATGTCTGAACCGTCCAGTTCGACCACGGCGTGCCAGCCTCAAAGGTGGAGTCCGCGATTATGTTCGGGCTGCCACAAGGCGAGGCGATGGGTGTGGCTGTTGGGGTAGGCGAAGGAGAAGGCGCCGGAGAGGGGCACTCGAAACGGTAGGCATAAACGTTATCGATCCGCCAACCCGCAGAGGCTCCGCTGTTGTCTGTGACAAGGCGAAACCGCAATTTGCGACCATCATTGGGCAGGGCCATCGCATTGCCCAGATTCACAACAGTACTTAGGTAACCACCCGAGTTTCCAGTCCAGGCCATCCGCCCCGCAATCGGACTCGACGCGGAGGTGATGAGGGCGTTGTAGCCGGGAGTAACCGAGCCGGCTACGGCAGGGTCGGTAATGTCGGTAAAGGCGCCGCCATTGATACCGGGATGAGACACTTCGATGACGGCGCCATCGGCGCCGCTTTCGAGATTGTAGTTATTCTCAAAATATACCCAAGCGGCGTCGGGGCCACCGGGCAACGCCGGTGTGTCGAGCCGGTTATCCAGGATGTTATCCGGAGCGGTCGAGAAGGCGGCGTTAGGCACCGTGTCAGGCGTGACCGATGTGGTGACCCACCGCGGAGCACCGCTCACATTCACCCCCTGTGAAGTCACCCAGGTTGCCGGCAGCAACGGTGCCCGCATTGTATCGAAGTTTGAGAGAAGATATCGAGGACACTGCGCCTGGGTGGACGCAGCCGACGCAATAACGGCCATTACGAGCAGTGCTCTTTTTAGACCCTCGTGTTGGATTTTGGATTTCATGGAGGATATCGCCGCCCCTGTGGGAAGATTTTGCCCAGATTCGGGCTTCGCCGTCAAGCTCAGGCGTTCTCCACCTTTGAGTTGACGCGCCCTCCTGATTTTCACTCCTCATCTGCGTCAATCTGCGTAATCTGCTGACAACTTTGGCTGCGAAAAAGCGAAGATCGACATTGCATCACGGACGCAGACGGGCTGCTCGCCGCAAGATGGCGTCTTACGCCCCGCCCGCAACGCGGCGGCATTTCGCTGGCGAGCCGTGGATGATCCCCACTCGCTGGGTGAAATTCGTCATCGCGCTTTTTCTTCTCCCGCTTTGCGCGGTCCTAAGCCAGACGTTCTTTACCGTCTTCGCCCGCGCGACCGTCACGCAACGACTTTGGGCCGGCGAGGAATTCTGGTTCTTCTCGTTAGGCGCTGTCTTGTGGTTGATCGCGTTTTTTGGCCTGCCCCGCCCGATGCTCGTCTATGTTTTTGGACACGAGCTGACCCACGCCGTTTGGGTCCTGCTCATGGGAGGACGCGTCAGCCGGTTCCGCGTCGGCCGTGACGGAGGTCATATCGTCACCGATCGGAACAATTTCTGGATCGCGCTCGCGCCTTATTTTTTTCCGCTCTACAGCATCCTCGTCATTGGCGCGTACGGGGCCCTCAGTTTGTTTTTCAATGTGCAGCCGTACGGGCGCCTTCTCTACGGACTGATCGGTGCGACCTGGGCGTTTCACTTCACTTTCACTTGCTGGATGATCCCGAAGAAACAGACGGATCTCACCGACCAGGGCACGTTTTTTTCCCTCGTCGTGATTTATCTGATGAACCTGCTGCTGCTGAGCGTCATGCTCGTCCTGGCCTCATCGCAGATCACGTTCGCCGATCTCGGCCGAGACCTGCTGGCGAACATCGAGAGTTTCGCGCAGTGGGTGACGACGCTCGTCCGTTGAGGGAGACTCGCAGGGCTGGAGGGCGAAGCTCCTGCCGAGCCGATCGGTTTACGCGAAACGGCGGCTCGGCGGAAGCCTCGCCCTCCCTTACATCGACGGCGCGAGCACGTTCGTGTAAACGGCGAAGGGTAGAGCTGCCATCGCTTCGGATACTCGAAGTCCTGCGTCGTCGACCCGGAGCTCGCGGCCCGTGAAGATTTCTTTCGCCCCCTCGTGCCGAAGCGACTCCGGCAAAGCCACGATCGTGTCCTTCCAACGCTCACCGATCGCCGGAAACCCCACGCGCGAGGAAAGTCGCGGGACGACGACGGCGATCCATTCGCCTTCATGCTCTCGAACAAACGCGACACAGCAATCGGCGAACGCCCCCGTGGCGGTAAGCGGCAAATACGTTCCGTGTTGGAAGAGCGCGGCGTGATCCCGGCGAAAACGCAGCAGCCGTTGCGTTAGGAATAATTTGATTCGCCCATCCGGCCAGTTTTGCAGCAACTCTTTCGGCGCAACGCCGGACAGCGAGTCGAGCATTTCGCCGCGCCGCTGGTAGTCGACCGGACGCCGGTTGTCAGGATCGACCAAACTGAAATCCCAAATCTCGTTGCCCTGATAAATGTCCGGCACGCCCGGAACAGTCAGCTTCAAAGCGACTTGGGCGAGCGAGTTGATCGCGCCGAGCCGCGCGATTTCTTCTGCCAACGGGAGAAAACTGGGGAGGAATTTGTTTTTCGGTGACGGGTCGAGAACTCGGGTCACAAACTCATTCATGGCCGCGTCCCACTGGTCGTTAGGCTGGATCCAGCTCGTGTTCATCTTCGCCTCTTTCAGCGCCTTCCCCATGTAGGCTTGCATGCGGCTGATGTATTCCGGGCCGGCCGTCTTTTCCGGCTGGCCGGCGGCATCCATCGGCCAGGTGCCCAGGAGCGTCTGATAGAAGAGATATTCCTCGTTCGCATCAGGCGCGGCGGCGTCATCGAGAATTCGCTTCCAGCGCCGGTTGATCACGCGCCAGCGCTGCAGCGTGCTTCGCCATCGTTGGGGAATTTCCGAAATTGCCACCATGCGCGCGCGCACATCCTCGCTCCGTTTCGTGTCATGCGTCGAGGTAGCGAGCAATGTTGCCGGCCAATCGCGCTGGCGTTCGATGTTGCGCTGGTGAAAATCGTCGACGCTAAAGCCGAAATGCTGCGGCTCCCCCCCTACTTCGTTCAGCGCCGCCAGCCGGTTGTAAATATAGAACGCCGTGTCCTCCAGGCCCTTGGCCATGATCGGCCCTGTGCTCTGCTGGAATTTCAAAACGAAATGCGCGTGCGCTTCGCGCGCTTCGTCGTCGAGGTTTTCGGGAAAGCGAAAGAGGAGAATGTCGCGCAAGAAATTGAAAACCGATTCCTCGAGCGCCGGGTTTCGGCGCTTCGCCGCGATGACGGCGCGCTCGATGATGGCGCGATCTTCTTCGCTCACCGGCTGCCCTGGAGTGACGTAGGTGCGGTAGACCGGGAAGCAGGCAATCGTCTCGCGCACCGCGCGCGCCAGCGCCTCAAGGGTGAAATCGCGAAACCAGCGGTTCGTCTCCGAAAGCCGGTCGAGCATATCGCCCAGCACGTTAACGTCGTTCGCGAGCGACTGTCGCATGACCAGGCGTTTCTTCGCGTAAACCAGATGCCCGAAGTGCATCGAATGACCGATGAAACGCTGGAATGTTTTCGTGATGGCCTGCTCCGAAGACGCATCAACCAAAAGTCCCGCCACCAGTTTGCCGAATTCGTAGCCAGTGGTGCCGTGGACCGGCCAATCTTTCCGCAGCGTTTCGCTGCCCGACAAAATTTTCTCGACCAAAAGATAAATCGCGCGCCCATCTTCCGGCAAAGGAATGCCCAGCGCGGCCGCGCAACGACTCTGCAATTTTTCGAAATACTCCCTGGGCAAATAGAGTCCATCCGGGTGGTCTACCCGCACGCCCGTGACCGCGCCCGCGCCGATGAGATCGAGCAGTAACCGATGCGTCGCATCGAAGACCTCGGGCAGTTCCATCCGGATCGCGGCGAGATCGTTGACATCAAAAAAACGCCGATAGTTGATCTCCTCCGCCGCCACGCGCCAGAATGCGAGACGATACGATTGGTCGTTGAGCAGGAGATCGAGTGCGTCGAAACTTCTTGGCTCGCCCGGCGTGCCGTTGATTTGCTTCACGGCCTGCGCCACCGCGGCCTGAACTTGCGGTGCGTCCAGGCAACGCCGCTCGAGCCGCCGCTTGATGATTTCCTTCTCGCGGGTGCGTTCGGCGATGCGTTCGGGATCCGTTTCGGTGCGCCGCGGGAGGTATTCCAATGCGGTAATAATGCTTTGGAACTCCGCGTAAAACTCTTCGCTTTTGAAGGGCGCCAGCTTTTCCAGCGCGATCTCGAGGATGTGCCGATAGGTGCCGGGTGCGAGCGGGAATTCGTGAGCGTAATAGCGAAGGAAAAAGGCTCCGGCGTCGAAGTGCACCTGCAATTCACCGCGCTCCAGGACGCGTCCGTATTGATCACCCAGGATCGGGAGCAAGACCTTGTCTTGCAGATCGGATTTGAGCGGCTTCCATTGGATGTCGAAATACGGCGCGTAGAGCGAACTGGGGCCGTTTTCGAGAACGTCCATCCACCATTGATTGAGCGGCTCGCCGATGCCCATGTGGTTCGGGACGAAATCGACGATTTGCCCCATGTCGTGCGCATGCAGGTCGGCGATCCAGGCATCGTACTCCTCGCGCGAACCGATCGCGGGGTTCAGTTTGTTGTGATCGGTGATGTCGTAACCGTGGAGACTCTCCGCGCGCGCCTGGAAATAGGGCGACGCATAGCAATCGCTGAGGCCGAGCGCATTCAGATACGGCACAATTTCCTGCGCCCGCGCAAAGGTGAACCGCCGGTTGAATTGCAACCGGTAGGTCGAACTGGGAATGCGCGGGTGTTTCATTCACTCGTCCTCCTGCCCCTGCTCATGATCTTGATCTTAATCCAGAACGGATCAGGAGCAGGATCAAGATCATGACTCGGAAGGGACTACATCTTCTCCGGCACGGCTATACCCAGAAGATCCAGGCCGCGATGAAGAATTCGCGCTGTAAGCTCGCAGAGCGCGAGACGTGAGCTTCGCGCCGGCTCTTCCGATTTCAGAACCGGGCAGGCTTCGTAAAAGGCGTGGAAGCTGTTGGCCAGCTCGAAGAGATAATTCGCCAGCACGTTGGGCCGAAAATCGTTCAGAACAGTCGGGACGATTTCGCCGAACCGACAGAGCCGTATCGCGAGATTTTTTTCTTCCGGCGCCGCCAGCACGAGTTCCTTCGCCGGGACAAACTCTTCGCCCGCCTTCCGAAAAATCGACCGGATGCGAACGTAGGCATTCTGCAAACAAGGCGCCGTGTTCCCTTGG
>JBEEHC010000005.1:0-3548 GCA_041167205.1 Verrucomicrobiota bacterium | reverse complement strand
AATCCCAACCACTGACGGTCGCGGATCGTTCATCGTTTCTTATACTCCAAACGCGATTTTCATTTCCGGCTATCAAGTCATCCCTTCCGCACCGCAGTTGCTCAACATCTCCACGCGTCTGCCTGTGGAAACGGGGGAAGACATTCTGATTGGCGGATTTATCATTAGCGGCACGCAAACGAAGAAGGTTATCGTGCGCGCCATCGGACCTTCCCTCTCCTCCTCCTTCCACGGAGTGCTCGCCGATCCCATCCTCGAGCTGCACGATTCCTCTGGAGCTCTGATGGCGTCCAACGACAACTGGCGCAGCGATCAGGAGGCGGACATCATGGCGACGGGTATTCCACCGAGCAACGACTTGGAATCGGCCATCGTGGCGAACTTGCCGGCAAATAACTCCGCTTACACCGCCATCGTTCGCGGGAGAAACAACGGAACCGGCATCGGATTGGTGGAGGTGTACGATCTGGCCCCAACGCTCGACTCGAAGCCGGTAAACATTTCTACGCGCGGCTTGGTCCAAACCGGAGACAACGTTCTGATCAGCGGATTGATTGTTCTGGGGCAAAATTCACTGAGGATAATCGTGCGGGCGATGGGCCCATCGTTGCCAATGTCGGGACCACCTATGGGAGACCCGACGCTAGGTCTTTACGACAGCAACGGCGCGCTGATCGCTTTCAATGACAACTGGCGGAGCGATCAGGAAGCCGAAATCATCGCAACGGGCCTCCCGCCGAGCAACAATTTGGAGTCGGCGATTGTGACGACGCTGCCGGTAAATGGAGGATCCTACACAGCGATCGTCCGGGGCCGAAACGGCGCGAGCGGTGTTGCCCTCGTCGAAGTTTACGACATTAGCCGCTGAGCAGCGAGATCGGCGCGCTCTAGCGGGCGTCGTCCTGCTCTGCCGCCGACTCAGTTTTCCGGCTTAAATTCCGGGCCGCGTTCACCAGCGCGACATGCGAAAACGCCTGCGGGAAATTGCCGAGCTGTCGTTTCGCCCGCGGGTCGTATTGTTCGGAAAGAAGGCCGACATCATTCCGCAGGGCGAGCAGCCTTTCGAAAAGAGCGCGCGCATCTTCGGTGCGGCCGATCAAGTGCAGGCAATCGACCAGCCAGAATGAGCAGAGAAGAAACACACCTTCCGCGCCTGGCAATCCATCCACGTTGTTCGCCTGGGTTCGATAGCGCAGAACGAAACCTCCTTCCATTAGTTCACGTTCCACTGCCTCGATCGTGTTGCGGACCCTCTCGTCGGTGGCCGGTAGAAAACCGACGAGCGGCATCATGAGCAGGCTCGCATCGAGCTCCCGCGATCCGTAGACCTGCGTAAATGCTTTTTTCGTCGCGTGATATCCCTGGGCGCAGACCTGCCCGTGAATCTCGTCGCGAATTTTTCGCCAGCGTTCGAGACGATCGTTGGCCGCGCAGTCGCACTGCTCGATCAGCTTTACGGCCCGATCGAACGCGACCCACGCCATCATCTTGGAATGCGTGAATTGCTGCCGGCCACCACGCACCTCCCAGATTCCCTCGTCGGGTTCTTCCCATTTGGTCTCGAGGAAATCGATCAGCGCGGCCTGCGAGCGCCAGTCCGCCTTGGTTGTTTCAATACCAGCGACGTGCGCGTTATACGCCGAGTCCATCACCTCGCCGTAAACATCCAGCTGAAACTGCTTCGATGCCGCATTACCGACGCGGACGGGCCTCGATTTTTCGTAGCCGGTCAGCCATTCGATCTCGAACTCCTCCAAACGACGCTCGCCGCGGACGCCGTACATGATCTGCATCTGCGCCGCGCTCCCCGCCACCGCGCGCAGAAGCCATTCCCGCCAGGACCGCGCTTCGTCCTGATAGCCCGCGTCCATCAAGGCTACGAGAGTGAAAGTCGCATCGCGCAGCCAGCAATAACGGTAGTCCCAGTTGCGCACCCCGCCGATTTCTTCCGGCAACGACGTCGTCGCCGCCGCGACGATGCCGCCGGTAGGGGCGTAAGTGAGCCCCTTCAATGTAATAAGCGAACGCACTACGGCCTCGCGCCAAGGTCCCTGATGACGACATCGTTTCGCCCAGATAGTCCAATATTCCTCCGTTTGTCGCAGGGCGTGTTCCGGATGGATGGCACGCGGGGCTTTTTCGTGAGACGCAAACCAGGTCAGCACGAACGGGAGGCGATCGCCTTCCGCGACGGTGAAATCCGCCACCGTGGTTAGATCTTCACCACGCGTTTCGACCGGAGTGCGCAGGATCAGTGCATCGGGTCCCGCGATCGCTTCGAGACCGCCGTCGCGTTTGCGCACCCAGGGAATGATATGGCCGTAATCGAAGCGAATGATCAGTTCCATCTTCATTCGCACGCTGCCGCGGAGGCCCTCGACGATGCGAACAATGTCTGGATTTTCTCCGCGTGGCGGCATGAAGTCTATCAGCCGGACCGCGCCCTCAGCTGTTTCGATTTCCGTCTCAAGGATCAACGTGTCGCCGCGATAACGACGGCGCGTCGCCTTGATTTCTTCGGCCGGCGCGAATTTCCAGTGGCCGTTTTCTCGATCGCCCAATAACGAGGCGAAGCAGGCGCCCGAATCGAACCGCGGAAAGCAAAGCCAATCCACGCAGCCGTCGCGGCTGACCAGCGCGCCCGTCTGGGTATCGCTCAAAAATGCGTAATCTTCGATCTTCGCCATCTGCTGTTTGATCATGCTGATGACCGATCAGCGCAAGGTGGATCGCGTTATTGTAGGGCAGGCGCACCGCCTGCCGCTTTCAATTGTGGCAACCGGGGCGGTTGCCCTACAATAATGCCAAACCCGTATGTCCGATTCCGCACAGCTCATCGACCTGAGCCACACGGTCGAACACGGCATGATCACCTACAAAGGTCTGCCCGCGCCGATCATCTGCGACTTTTTGAGCCGCGAGGCATCGCGCGCGCGTTACGCCGAAGGTACCGAATTTCAGATCGGCCAGATCGACATGGTCGCAAACACCGGAACGTATCTGGACAGTCCTTTTCATCGTTACGCGCACGGCAAAGACCTGTCTGAGCTTGCGCTGGGATCGCTCGCCAATCTTGACTGCGTCGTCATCCGTGCGACCGAGCGACGCAACCGCGCGATCGACCGACTCCCGATCGAGCTCGCAACGTTAAAAGGCAAGGCGCTCCTCGTCCACACGGGATGGGACGCGCATTGGCGCACCGATCGCTATTTCGAAGGTCACCCGTACCTGACGGGCGACCTCGCAAATCGGCTCGTCGACGCAGGTGTCACTCTTGTCGGCATCGACTCCTTCAACATCGATTGCACCGACGATGGAAATCGTCCTGTGCATTCCGCGCTGCTCGGCGCAGAGATTCCCATCGTCGAGCATCTCTGCGGCCTGGCCGCCCTTCCGGATCGCGGCGCGCGCTTCTTCGCCGTGCCGGTGAAAGTGAAGGGAATGGGCACGTTCCCCGTCCGCGCATTCGCGCGCGTGTGAGCCTTGCCATTCTTGCTCATGATCCTGATCTTGCTCGTAATCCCCTGATCCAAGACGAGCTGCAATTA
>JBEEHC010000004.1:0-4017 GCA_041167205.1 Verrucomicrobiota bacterium | reverse complement strand
CCAAAGAGTCGTGAACAATCTGCTCGATATGAATCGACTCGAGAGCGGAGTGATCCAGCCCAACTACGAATGGTGCGACGTGCGCGAGTTGCTCCAGTCTGCGATTGAAATTGAGCGCGAATCAATTGACGGCCGGGAGATCAGGCTGGACGTGCCGGATAGTATTCCCCTGGCCCTCGTGGATCATACGTTGATCGAACAGGCGGTCGCGAAACTGCTGGCCAACGCGGCCAGTTACACTCAGTCGAAGCTGCCAATCGAGCTCGATGCTGAATACAAGGATGAGCAGCTGGTCGTCTCGGTCAGCGATCGTGGACCCGGCTTCCCGATGGAATCAGCGGAGCGGTTGTTTGAAAAATTTTATCGGGGCGATGGCCGCAAGACCGGCGGGCTGGGACTCGGACTGTCAATCGCGCGCGGCTTCGTCGAAGCGCATGGCGGAAAGCTCACCGCCGAGAACCGCGACGGCGGTGGCGCGCGTTTTACCATGCACCTGCCGGTTCGTGTGACGAACCAGAATGCCCTGGAGGTTACCACATGAAATCAGCCCCCACCGCCCTCATTATTGACGACGAGAAGCAAATTCGCCGGCTTCTTCGTCTCGCTTTGGAGGGAGCAGGTCTTCAGGTTTCCGAAGCTGAAACAGGACAAGCCGGTCTCTCCGAAATTGTCCGCCGCCGGCCCGATGTGGTGTTGCTCGATCTCGGTTTGCCCGACATGGAGGGCGTCAAAGTGCTTCGTCGTTTGCGCGAATGGTCGGATGTGCCGGTTTTGATCCTTTCCGTGCGCGACGACGCGGAGGAGAAAGTCGCCGCACTGGACGCCGGGGCGGATGACTACGTGACCAAACCGTTTGATACGGCGGAACTCTTAGCCCGGGTGCGTGCGGCCCAGCGCCGTTCGCTCACAGAAACAGGCGAACCCGTTTTTACGGCGGGATCGCTCTGCGTTGATTTCTCCGCGCGCCAGGTGAAGCTCGCCGGCGTCGAAATCAAACTCACACCCACGGAATACTCCCTTCTTCGCGTGCTCGTTCAGAATGCCGGAAAGGTCGTGACCCACCGGCAATTGCTGCGAACGGTTTGGGGAGAAAAGGCCGAGAGCCAGGCGCAATATCTTCGTGTCTACGTGACACATCTGCGCAAGAAACTGCAAACCAACGCCGATGCGCCGAGTCTAATCAAGACCGAGGTGGGTATCGGCTATCGGTTGTCGGCCGAGAAGCTCTGAGGCGCGCGCCCTCCTCGCCGGCTTTAACGATCTTTTAGCGTTCTGCGGACAAATTTTAATTAACGGGTGCGCTGCAGCCTGCGCGAAGTTTGGGCATGAACGCGATCTTGATCGTCCTCGTCCCGGCACGAGATGGCCAGCCGTTAACAGAACAAGCGGGCGCAGCGCGGGGTCTCGACATCTGGCTGAGCGCCGACCAGGACAACGGGAGCGCAGGTTTTGACGAGACGTCTAGCCGCAGGCAAACGACTTCGCCGTTTTGGACGTGGTTCATCGAAAACCCGCGTAGGTGCGGCGTCGCCTGACCCAAGCGGCCCGAACAACGACGCCCTGGCTTCGTTCGTCCGTTCAAACGACGAGCGACGTGAAATGATCGCAACCAACGTCAAGCGACCGCGCAACGTAAATGTCCCGCGCGCGGCGGCGATCTTGTATGGGGACTGGGGCACCAGTAAAGCGTACGTTATTGGCCTGGCGTTCGCGGTCGGCGGTTACGCCTCGTTCTGGTTGATCGGCGCGATGTGCATTCTCACCGCGCTCGTCGGGATCAACTACATCATCATCTGCCGGCTCTATCCGGATGGCGGCGGCGTTTACGCAAGCGTCCGCCATCGCTCGGAAATCATCTCCATCGTCGGCGCGTTTCTGCTCATCGCTGATTACCTGGTCACGGCTGCGATCAGCGCGCTGTCCGCCTTTCAATATCTCGGCGTTCCGCATCCGGAAAGATTCGCCGCTGCGGCCATCCTCGTTATTGGCCTGCTCAATCTGCTCGGACCGAAACACACCGGCGGTCTGGCATTTCTCATCTCTGTTCCAACGGCGATCGTCGTCATCACGCTCGGCCTGTTCAGTCTCCCGCATCTGGGCAGTGCGATCGGCCATCTGCAACCGTTGCAGGGCGGCTTCTGGCAAAACTGGGGCGGCTTCGTCGGAATCGTCCTCGCGCTCTCCGGCGTGGAAGCAATCGCCAACGCCACCGGTGTAATGCGGCTCGATCCCGGCAGCACCGACGCCAACCCATCCGTGCGCAAAACTTCCACGCCCGCGCTTCTGTGGGTGATGGTGGAGGTTTGCATTTTCACCGCTCTGCTCGGGCTCGCCATGCACGCGCTCGGTGGATTGCAGATCGCGAACGGCGACGTGAACGCGCCTGGGGCGGAAGGCGTGCGCGACTACATGCTGCGTTACATGGGCGAGACTTTTGTTGGCGGCGCACTGGGACCGGCGATTGGCCATGCCTTTGGCTTCGCGGTCAGCATCACTTTCGGTTTACTCCTGCTCTCCGCCGTAAACACCGCGATCGTCGACTTGATTACGATCCAGTTTCTCATGGCGCGCGACCGCGAGCTGCCTGCGATCTTTCAGCGCCTCAACAAATGGGGCGTGCCGAGTGCCGGCATGCTCCTGGCCACGATCGTTCCGATGCTCCTCGTCATTCTCGTCAAGGACATGGTCGGCCTTGCCGATCTCTATGCTGTCGGCGTCGTGGGTGCGATCGCCACGAATCTTGGCGCGACGGCCACCGACTGGAAATTACCGATCAAGACCTGGGAACGGACGTTAATGTTCGGGACCTTCATCGTCATGGCGGCGATCGAAATGTCGCTTCTCATCGATAAACCAAATGCGCGCTACTTCGCCGTCACCATTCTCGCCGTAGGCCTCATCTTGCGCGGCCTCGTCCAGGAGCGCCGAATGAAGAAGGAAGCTCCGGCAATCGCTCCCGCCGCATTACCTGTCCAAGTCTCGACCGCTGGTCCGGAACCGTCGACACAATTCACGAGCGCCGAATCCATTCTCTGCGCCATTCGCGGTCCTGGCCGCACGCTCGACTTTGCCTTGCGCGAAGCGCACGAGACCGGACGCCGGCTTTATCTTCTCTTCGTGCGCGAGCAACGCTTCATGACCGAGCAGGACAGCAGACGCAAATGGCAGGAAGACCCGGAAGCCGCCGAAATCTTTGCCACCGCCAAACAAAAAGCCGGCGATCATTCGCCGTTTTTCTGTTATGCCGTCAGTGAATCCGCCGCTGAAACCATCGTCGACATAGCCGCCACGCTCGGCACCTCGCGTCTCATCCTGGGCGCACCAAGACGTAATGCGCTCGTCAATATTTTGCGCGGAAACCTGGTTCGCGAAGTCTCCGACCTGCTGCCCGAAGAAATCGATCTGCTTGTTTACGCATGAACTAGCCGTTTACGCTCGCGCAATTAAAACGTGAGGATGACGTCGATTGCCGCGGTAAACATCGTGTCGTCGCTCGAATCGTTGAAGGGCTGGGTATCGCTGAAGGAATGATCGATGCGCAGCTCGGGGCGAATCGTGAGGCTGTTGAGCGGTTTCGGAACCGGGGGCTTGATGTCCAAACCGATGGTGAGCGCGCCATAAGTTGTCCGGCCGCCGCCAACGGTGCGAGGATCGATCGTCGGCTGACC
Organism: Verrucomicrobiota bacterium; assembly: GCA_041167205.1. GTDB lineage: Bacteria > Verrucomicrobiota > Verrucomicrobiia > Chthoniobacterales > UBA10450 > AV80. The sequence goes on along the minus strand of JBEEHC010000004.1, from coordinate 349 downwards.
CCGGAGCGCTCGTACGGGATCATGGGCATCAGCAAACTGTGCGACATAGAAGCCCTTGTCATCGCGGAACACCTCGCCACGGATTTTGGCTGTGATCTTGTCGTTGATCGCGAAGGTCAGGTATTGCGCGAGGCCGTACGCGCTGGCATCGGCGGCATCATCATGCGTGTAGTTAATGTCGGTGATCGAGGTCAGCTTGTCGGTGACCTTCCACGTCGTTGTGATCGTGTTCAGATAACGGAGATCGTGATCGTTGCCTGGCGTTTCAGGACCGATGTGCGTCGCCGCGGAGACGACCAGCTTCTCTTCATTGAGATGCAGTCCAATCCCGCCGTGGAAGGCTAGCGCA
>JBEEHC010000003.1:0-27451 GCA_041167205.1 Verrucomicrobiota bacterium | reverse complement strand
TTCGCAATGGGAGATCGATCAGTCACGGATGGACGACCTGACGGCGCGCGGTTGGCAGCCGTTCAAGACCAGCGCGAAAGAGGGCGCTGGTGTGGAAGAGGCTTTCGTCGAGTTGGGCCGCGGGATGATTCAGCCTCACTGATATCATGCCGATTCCAAGGCGCGATTCGCAAGCCGGCGCGGTTCTCGAAGCCCTCGGAATCGCCGTTTTCGTTCACGCATACGGTGCGCTTCGCATCCAGGGAGAACCGCCGGACTGGCTGCGCTCGATTTGGCCCAACCTCACCGCGCCCGATGCAACCTTGCCCGGCAGTTCGCCCTTTCTGGAGAATTTTCTCGTTGATGCCCGCGAATGCTGGGCGGCGGGTGGAGAGCAGCGCGCCAGATCGGGCGCATGGGTCGAGCAAACTACGGACGGAACCGAACTTTCGCTCGAAGCCACCGCCCTTACCGCCGGGGGCCAGGCGATCCTGCTGCTAGAACGGCTCGGCGAAGTTTTCGAGGCAAAGAAGTCAATGCTGCAGAAGGCGCGCGAAACGGTGATCGCTTATCAGCGTCTGAATTCCGAAATGCAGAAAAAGGAAATCCTCCTCAACTGCATCTCCGAGGAAATGAACGCCGCGCTCGCGAACGTGATCACCTCGATCCGCTTGATCGAAATGGAAAGAGATCCGGCGCGCATCGCCCAGCTCTTGAGCCTCGCCTCCCGCGCGACGGAGGAACAACAGACGCTGATTAACAAGGTGCTGAACGTCTTCGCCGCCGAGTTGGAAGGACTTCGGGGACGCGATGGAATGGCGATTGCCGACACGAAATTAGGAGATGCCCTTCGGGCCGCGGAAGAAAATGTTTCCTCCCAATTCGCCGAGAAAGGCGTGCGGTTGAACATTGCCAGCCACGAGCTGAGTGAAATGCAGGTCACTATCGATTCGACGCTTCTTGTCCGGGTCCTGTCGACCTTGCTCGAGAACGGCCTGCAAAGCGCGCCAGTTGGCGACGAAGTCCGGCTTGGTCTCAGGGAGGAACCGGAATCGATTCTCATTCAGGTCGCCGACAACGGCCCCTCTTTCCCGAAGGATATTTGCGCGAATCTCTTCTCCAGAGCGGGGACGGCAGCGACCGGGCCGCAGAACTCACCGCTGCCGCTCCAGTTCTGTCGAATCGCGCTGGAGAATTGCGGGGGAGAAATGGGTTACGAGTTCCGCCAGGACGGGGGCAACTGCTTCTGGATCCGGCTCCCGAAGCCGGCTCCTGCGAAATGAAAACGCTTGTCCTGATCGACAGCGATGCGTTGACTCGCGCACTCATCGCCCAATGCCTCGCCGGGCAGGAATGGCGCATCTTCGAAGCGGAAGACGGACAGGCTGGGCTCGATCTCATCCTGAAACACAAACCCGCTGCGGTGGTCTGCGATCTTCGCACGCCGAAACGCAACGGCTTCCAGGTTTGCCGCTGGATTCGCGAGCAGCCTTCGCTCCAGCCGACGCGCGTGATCCTGATCACGGTCAGCCGTTTCGCGAACGACCGCGAAACAGCGCTGGCGGCCGGCGCCGACGATTATCTCGTCAAGCCCATCGCGCCGCCCGACCTGATTCGCACGATGGCGGCATGCCGCGACAACGGCGACGTGGCCGCTATTGCGCCCGCCGCGGAGGAAAGCATCGCCGCCGGGCCGACCTTGATCCGGTTCTGGGGTGTCCGCGGTTCCATCCCAACCCCGGGCCGGGACACTTCCATCTACGGTGGAAACACGTCGTGCGTCGAGATTCGCATCGGCAGCCAGATCATCATCATGGATGCCGGCTCCGGCATCCGCCGGCTGGGGCAATCGCTCATGAAAGAGGTGTCGACCACGGGCCTGAACGTCCTGATTCTCATCACTCATACCCACTGGGACCACATTCAGGGATTTCCCTTCTTCGTCCCGGCCTATCATCCGAAGGTCAACGTTCGCATTCTTGGTTACGAAGGCGCCGTTCATGGATTGCGCGGCGCGCTCTTCGAGCAAATGCAAACCGCCTTCTTTCCTGTCGGTCTCAACCAAATGGCGACGCACCTCACCTTTGAAGAACTGACCGACATGCAATTCAATCTCGGCGTAGTCAAAGTGCGGACCATGTTCGCCAACCATCCCGGCATTTGCCTCGGCTACCGCCTTTCCACGCCGGGCGGCGACATCGTCTACATGCCGGACCATGAAGCCTACGAACGCTGCGAGGTCGAGCGGCAGAAGGCCGAACGCCTGGCCTCCCCGGATGGATTGGCCTACGCGAAGATCCAGGACGAGAAGGTGATCGATTTTCTCCGCGGCGCCGATCTGGTCATTGCGGATTCACAGTACGACGCGATCGAATATCCTTCCCGCCGCGGCTGGGGCCACACCTGCGCCGATGACACCGTGCAGCTCGCGCTGCGCGCCGGCGCAAAGCGGCTCGCTCTCTTCCACCACGATCCCGACCACACTGACGAAAAAATCGCCGCCATGGTCGAGCAGGCTCAGAACGAGGTGGCGAAAGGTGGCGGGAACCTGGTCGTCACCGCCGCTCGCGAGGGGGATGAGATTCGCCTGTAAACCGCTCCTTGTAGTCGTTCGCTGCGTTCACCGCAGGCAGAATTTGTTGAGACTCGCTACAACCTCCAAAGAACCATGATCAGAAGATCCATCGCGAGGATCCAGACAAGGATCACCTGCCAGAGGCGCAAATTACGGGCGCCGTAGTGATCGCCTGTTACTTGCGGGTCGCGGTCGAAGAGGCGTTTCCGGATACGCAAAATATGAAGGCCCGCGAAAAAGACGATCGCCAGGCAGATGCTGAAGAAGATTCGAAGGGCGAGCACGGAATCGGCGTGCTGGTGGACGGCAGCAAGAAGCGAGATCGCCATACCCGTGTTTCGCACGCACGGCGCTTCTTGGCTGGAATTACTATTGCGGCGGTCCTCCAACTGTAGCGGCGGTCGGCGCCTGCCCTAAGGCCGGCGCGAGGAGGAAATTCAGAGAAGCTGATACGGATCGACATCGACGGAGGCGACGACGTCCTCGGGGAGCGGAAGTTTATCCAGCGTCTCGCGCACGATTCGGCTCAGGCGCACGATCGCTTCGCCACGCATCAAAATGTGGAAGCGGAACTGGCCCTGGAGCTTTTCGAGCGGCGCGGGCGACGGCTCGCTCAGGATAAACTCGGCCGGCAAGGACTCCTTCAAACGACGCGCGATGGTTTCCGCGGAGAATTGCGCGCGAGCTTCGTGGGCGGAGCGCACCGTGATCAAAACGGCATGCTTGAACGGCGGGAAGTCGCAGCGCTCGCGGAATTCCAATTCCTGCTGGAAGTAACCGGCGAAATCGTGGTGCCGGGCGAACTGAATGGATGGGCTAAACGGCGTGTAGGTTTGCACGAACACTTCGCCGGGCGTTTCGCCGCGGCCGGCGCGACCCGCGACCTGCGTGAGCAATTGGAATGTCCGTTCGCCCGCACGAAAATCCGGCATGTGCAGGGCGAGGTCGGCGTTGATGATTCCGACCAGCGTGACATTCGGGAAATGCAGGCCTTTCGCGATCATTTGCGTGCCGACGAGAATGTCGATCTTGCCGGTGCGAAAAGCGTGGAGCGTTTCGCGATAGGCGTCTTTCCGCGTCATCGAATCCGCGTCCATCCGGCGCACGACTGCCGTCGGAAAAAGATGCGCGACGTTTGACTCCACCTTTTCTGTTCCGAACCCGGAATAAATCAGCGCATCCTGCGAACAGGCGGGACACTTCTTTGGCACCGCGGCCGTGTGTCCGCATAAATGGCAGGTCAGGCGCGCCGCGCCGCGATGGAAGGTGAGCGCGACGCTGCAATTCGGGCAGTTCCGCGCTTCGCCGCACGAGCTGCACAGGAGTGAAGTCGAGAACCCGCGGCGATTCAGAAACAGGATGGTCTGCTCGCGTCTCTCGAGCCGGGCCGTGATCGCAGTCCGCAGTTGTTCGGAGAGAATGGCGGCGACTTTTTCCTTCCTCCGCGCGAGCCTCAGATCGACGATCCGCATCAGCGGCATCTGGCAGTCGTCCACCCGCTGGGTCAAATTGAGCAGGCGATATTTCTCCTGAATCGCGTTGTGATAACTCTCGAGCGACGGCGTGGCGGTCCCGAGCAGAACAACGCACTGCTCCATCTTCGCGCGCACCACCGCGACATCCCGCGCGTGATAACGCGGCGCTTCCTCCTGTTTGTAGGAAGTCTCGTGCTCTTCATCGACGACGATCAGCCCAAGATTTACGAGCGGAGCGAATACCGCGCTGCGTGCGCCGACCACGATCCGTGCCCGACCAGATTGAATTTTATGCCATTCATCGTGCCGCTCGCCTTCGGAGAGGTGACTGTGCAAAACCGCAACCGTATCCTGCGCTTCGGCGAAACGGCTCTTGAACCGCTCCACCGTTTGCGGCGTGAGCGAAATTTCTGGGACGAGGACGATTGCCGTTTTTCCGCGGACGAGGGTCGAGCGGATGGCCTGCAGATAAATCTCCGTTTTGCCACTCCCGGTCACGCCGTGGAGCAAAATCGGTTTCGCTTTTTCCGGCGCGGCCAGCGCTTCCTCCACCGCGCTCAGGGCAGCCGCTTGCTCTAGATTCAGGGTGAGATTGGTTGACGCGACGAATTGCTCGTCTGCGTGCGGATCGCGCGCCACCGCCTCCTCGCGCAGGACCACGAAGCCGCGCTTCTCCAGCGCGCGCAGGGTCTGGTTATCAAGCGATGTCTGGCGGAGAAGCTCGGAGGCCGGAATCGGGCCGGAAAGTTTTGTTATTGCGTCGAGCAATTCGGCCTGGCGCGGAGCGCGCCGCCGCAATTTCTCGATATCTTCCGGAGAAATTTCTTTCGGCGCGGTCACAAACAATTGCTTTTTCCATCCGACCTCGGCGCGACGAATCACCTGCGGCAGGAGGCTGCGCATGACCGCCTCGATCGGGCAGCAGTAATACGCGCTCATCCATCGCGCGAGTTCGACCAGCTTTTCGCTTAGCGCCGGCCGATCGCCCACGAGCGCTTCGATTGGCCGAATGCCTTCCGCGGAACTTTCCGTGAGTAACGCGACCACGGTCGCGAGCGCGGATTTCTCGCGAAACGGCACCCGAACTCGCGAACCGATGCTGATCCGGTCCGCCAGCGTCTCCGGCACGAGATAATCGAGCTCGCGATGGATCGATCGGTCGATGATGACGCGTGCGTAAGAAGCGTTCACGGTTTGGGGTGAAGAGGAAAAATCGTTGCTGGATGAATCGATGCGTGGATTGATGCTGAGGTGAGTTTCTCCGCCTCCAGTCAGTTATCCAGTCTTTCGCGTTTCCCTCGTCCCGTTTGGGACGGCGCAGCGCACTGTGCCTCCCACAGATCTTCATGAGCCGCTTCCTGTTTAAACTGATCATCTGCGCGATGCTCGCGACCGCCGCGAGCGCGGTCTATCTCTCGTCGAAATCAGGGGACCCCATGTACACCCTGCGGGAGTGGATCAGCCCCGCGCGCTTCCAGCAGCATGACGCGCTGATTCGATCCGTGGCGGCCGAGCATCATCTCGACCCTATGCTGGTTAAGGCGGTCGTTTGGCGCGAAAGCCGTTTCGATGCGCAGAAATTCGGGAGCGCCGGGGAACGCGGCCTGATGCAGGTGAGCGAAAAGGCGGCGCAAGAATGGGCGCGGGAAAATCACGTCGAGAATTTTCGAGTGGAGGAATTGTTCGACCCGAAAATCAATCTCGAAGCGGGCACCTGGTATTTGCGGCGGGCGGCGGAGCATTGGGAAAATCAGGCGGACCCGATTCCCTTTGCCCTGGCGGAATACAACGCCGGCGCCAGCCGGGCCCAGCGCTGGGCTGGCAGCAACGACGCCGTCATTCCACCAAACACTTTCCGCGCGAACATCGATTTCCCCGGAACGCGCAAGTACGTCGATTCCGTTCTCGCGCGGTTTGAGTTCTACAAGCGACGCGGCCGGATGTAGCGGTAGCGTTGTGGACGGCAAACGGATCTGTCATCCCGAGTCGCGCAGACGGCGAGGGACCTCGCATCTGCAAGCTTCATCCCCTCTCGCCCGGAAGCGTTCATTGCAGTTGCGAGGTCCTTCGACGCGCTTCGCCAGCCGCCTGAGGCGGGATGACAAGCAAGCGCCCAGGTCGCGTGGAAGCCGTAGGCCGAAATCGACGCAGGATGATTTCCGGCTAAAGGTGAAACGATGGACAAGGCGACGATCGCGGACGTGCTGGAGAAGATCGCGACGCTGCTCGAACTGAAAGGCGAGAATCCGTTTAAGATTCGCGCCTACACCAACGCAGCCCGCTCCCTCGAAACCTGGGGTGGCAACATTTCCGATCTGCGCGACGAGGAGACGCTGGAAAAGATTCCGGGCATCGGCAAGGCGATTGCGGCGAAAATAAAGGAGCTGATGGAAACCGGCTCGCTTCGCTTCTTCGAGGACTTGCGGTCGGAATTTCCCGCTGAAATTCTTGAGCTCTTCTCGCTTCCCGGCCTCGGCGCGAAAAAGATCAAGGCGCTCTACGAGCAGTTAGCGGTAAGCTCGATCGCGCAACTCCAGGCAGCTTGCGAATTGGGCCGGGTCGCGGAGCTGCCCGGTTTTGGAAAGACGACGCAGGAAAAACTTTGCCGGGCGATCGCTGAACGGACCAAGCACGCGGGATCGTTTCAACTCGGGAGCATCGCCGCCGAAGCGGAGACGCTGCAAGCGGACCTGCGCGCTCATCCTAACGCACTCCATGTTTGCATTGCCGGGAGCTATCGGCGGAAAAAAGAGATTGTTCGTGATCTTGATTTCATCGTGGCCACTTCCGCGCCCGCAGCGGTCACGGCAATGTTCGTGCAACATCCCCTGGTCGAATCGGTCATCGCACAGGGGCCGACGAAATCGAGCGTGCGGTTGCGCTCCGGCATTCAATGCGATCTGCGCGTTGTGAGCGGGACGGAGTATCCCTTCGCGCTCAATTATTTTACCGGGAGCAAGGAGCACAACATCGTGCTGCGAAACCGCGCTCTGCAACGCGGATGGACGCTCAATGAATATCGGATTGCTCCGGCGCCGTCCGATACCGCCGCAAAAGGCAAAAAGCCCACAGCGAAAATCCCGGAGGTGCGGGAAGAGGCGGAATTGTATCGAGCGCTCGATCTCGCTTATATCCCGCCGGAGCTGCGGGAGAACTGCGGCGAATTCGAAGCCGCCTCCGCCGGAACCCTGCCGCGCCTGGTCGAAGCCGAAAATTTACGCGGCACGTTCCATTGCCACACGACAGCAAGCGACGGCCACAATTCGCTCGAGGAAATGGCCGCGGCGGCGCGGGAGCTCGGATTGCAGTATCTCGGCATCGCCGATCACAGCCGGAGCTCGATCCAGGCGCGAGGGCTCGACGCCGCGCGGTTGCGAACGCAAGTCGCCGCGATCCGAAAACTCAATCGCGAGTTCGACAATTTCCGGCTCTTCGCTGGCGTCGAATGCGACATTCTCCGCGATGGCGCGCTCGATTTCGACGACGAAGTCCTCGCGGAGCTGGATTACGTCGTCGCGTCAGTGCACTCCGCTTTCACCCTCTCCGAGGCGGACATGACGCGCCGCATTATTCGCGCGATGAGCAACCCGTTCGTGACGATGCTGGGGCACCCGACCGGAAGACTCTTGTTGAAGCGCGATCCGTACGCGGTCGACATTCCGGCAATTATCGAGGCGGCCGCGGAGACCGGCACATGGATCGAGATCAATGCCGCGCCGAAGCGCCTCGACCTTGATTGGCGATGGTGGCCACTGGCGAAGGAGAAGGGAGTAAAGTGCGTGATCAACCCCGATGCGCACCGGACCGAGCGGCTGCAAGAATTATGGTTCGGGATTGGTGTTGCGCGCAAAGGCTGGCTCACCAAAGCGGATGTGATGAATTGTTTGCCTCTCGGGAAAATCGAGAGCGAGCTGGGGCGAAAGCGGAGTCAAATGTAGAGGCGCTCGCCGCGGCGAGCGCCTGTGGTCCGGTTAGGCGCTTGGCACAAGCGCCTCTACATCTCGCTGCGGCATGAACATCGTCAGGCATTTGCACGCGCCCCCTGCTTTCAAGAACTCGCTCATCGGTAATGGATGGCAGGTGTAACCGCGGTCGCGCAGCGTCGCGACCAGTTTCGGGGCGCCTTCGGGCAAAACGATGTCGCGATTGAGCACGACCGCGTTGCAGGAAAAATGCGCGGCCTCTTCCGGCGCCACGTCGATCAAATCCGGCAGGTGATCGCGGATCGCGCGCTGGCCGTATTCATCGAACGCCGCTGGAAACCAGATTGCTCCGCCATCGGGCAGCGGACAAAAGCAGGTATCGATGTGATAAAAACGCGGATCGACCAGCTCGACCGAGATGACAAGGCAGCCCAGAATATCAGCGACGGCTCGATGCGAATTGATGTCGGACCGAAACTTGTACCCGCAGAAAAGGACGTCGCCGCCAAAGAGAGCGTCTCCTTCCCCTTCAAAATAAAGGTTCTTGGGCAACCAGACAATTTCGTAGCCGTGTTCTTCCATCCAGCGCGCGAAGTGCGGCGCTTCGCCGGCGCGCTCTTCGTGCCGGAAATTGCTCGGGATAAAACGGCGCCCGACCGTCAGACCGGCGTTTGCGGTGAAAACCATGTCGGGAAGTTTCGGCTGCGGCGGGACGAGCTCGATCTTGCACTCGAGTTTTGAAAGCGTGTCGAAGAGACCTTTCCACTGCGCCTGAACCAACGGCTTGTCGGCGCCCCGCGCGCGGCTCATCCATGGGTTAATCTCGTATTCGATGCCGTAATAGTCCGGCGGGCAAAGAAGCAACTCGCGCATACGATCGATAGTTATTCGCGGCGTTGCTTCTCCGGCCGGGCGATGCAATCGGCGAGCTCGCGCAGAAATGGCTCAACGTCGGTGACCAAACCGATCGACTGGAGCGGCTGATGCTCGACTGCCCTCTCCACCGCGACTGAGTCGATATCGACGCAGACGGTTTTCACCGTCGGTGCGAGCATACTGGCGACGGCCATGGAATGTTGCATCGCCCCAAGCAACAGCACATGCGTTACGTCGGTGAGTTTCTCGCGCATGATCTTCTGCGCTTCGACGACATCGGTGGTGACGCCCGGGAGGGGGCCTTCGTCTCGAATGGAGCCAGTCAGGACAATATCTACTTTGTGCTTAACGCAGGCATGCAGGATGCCGCCCGTCAGGATCTTTTTCTGGACTGCCGCGGCAATGCCACCGCAGGCGCGAATAGTATTGATCGCGCGCAGGTGGTTCTCGTGGCCGCCGGCGGCAAACGCGCGATCTGGACTCTTGCCCAGCGAAGTCCCAAACAGCTCGCGTTCCACGTCGTAAACCGCGAAGGCGTTCCCCGCGAAAAGGCGATCGACATACCCCAGCTCGATCAGGCGTTCGAGGTGCTCGCCCGCGCCCGTTCGCACGATGGCGGGTCCGCCGACGATGGCGATTCTGCCTTTCGCTTCGCGCGCGCGTTGCAATTCCCGACCCAGCTCGCGAATGACCGCCGACTTCGGTTCGTCCGCGTCGATCATCGTGTTGATGAATTGAAAGATGTCGGTGTGCGCCGTCGATCTCTGCACGGGGACGACGCGAACGCCCTGGTGGCCCACGACAATCTCGTCACCTCCGTTGACATCGAAAAACTTTACGGCACGCGCCGCCCGCTTCTTCCGATCGACCGCGACGGCGCTGTCCATCATCGCGGGACGCACCTCGATCTCCTTGCCCTCGAGTCTGATAAACGTCTGCTGATTCGTCGTGACGTAGAAATCGTGCGGGAAAACGCCGGCATCGGGCGCCTTCGCCAGTTGGACATTCGCGCGCACGATAGTTTCGGCGCCGTGTTGCCGCAGGCGCAGGACCAATTCGTCGAGCGCCTCGCTCGTCTCCGCGGTCACCTCAATTCGCGCGAAACTCTGATCCGCCCGCTTCTGCCCAATCTTTATTTCGGCGATCTTGAAGCCCGCGCCACGCGTCAAAATCTGATCCAGCACCTTGGGCAAGATGAGCGAATCAATGATATGACCGCGTAGCTCGATCGTCTCGGAGAACATCCGCAGACTTTACCCTATGAAACTGACCGCGCCAGTCATCGAACATCGCTCCGCGCATCTGATCCGTGAAATCCGCGTAATCCGGGGTTAGACTCAGGCCGCTGGACAGGTCGAGACGACCAATCAGCGAGCGCATGATCCATGAGCAATTACCGGCGGTAATCACGAAAATCGCGCGCATGCTCGCGGTGAAGCCGGAATACTTCGTCACGCATCCTTCCGAGCTGCACATTGTGCAGGCGCTTTCGGATTCTGAATTGCGCGATGTCGCGCTGGAACACGGCTGGCGTTTCGTCCGTCGCGTGGGCGGCAGGCAAATCGAGTTTTATAACGACGCCGGCGTCGCCTATCGGCCCCTGTAGCCGCGGCGGTCGCCGCGCCGGTAAACAATTGCCGCACAACGTCCCAAGAGAGCGGGGGGGGTTACAGGTCGCCGCTCGAAAAGAAACCGGTCAGCGGGCTCGTAGCGGACGCGCTCGATCTTGTTTCGGCCAGGCCAATCTCGCGCGCCTCGCGGCCGGCCTCGACCGCTTTGCGAAACGCGTGCGCCATCCGGCTCGGATCGGAGGCGATCGCGATCGCTGTGTTGACCAGGACAGCATCAGCCCCCATCTCCATCGCTTCCGCGGCCTGGCTCGGCGCGCCGAGACCTGCATCCACCACTACCGGAACAGTGGCTTGTTCGATGATGATCTCGATCTGGGCCCGGGTTTCGATCCCACGATTGCTTCCGATCGGCGAACCGAGCGGCATCACGGTCGCGGTGCCGACATCTTGCAACCGTTTCGCGAGAACGGGGTCCGCATTGATGTAAGGCAGAACGACGAACCCTTCTTTCACGAGTATTTCAGCCGCCGCCAAAGTTTCGACCGGATCAGGTAACAGGTACCGCGCGTCGGGATGAATCTCGAGCTTCACCCATTTGGGCAACCCCGCCGCGGCCGCCAGTCGCGCCAAGCGAACGGCCTCGGCGGCATTACGCGCGCCGCTCGTGTTCGGCAAAATGAGGAAGCGTTTCGGATCGATGAAATCGAGAATGTTCGCGAACGGATCGCTGCGACCGGAGATGTCGGCGCGGCGAAGAGCGACGGTGACAATTTCCGTTCCGCTCGCGACGAGCGCGTCCCGCATCAATTCGTTCGAGCCGAATTTTCCCGTCCCAACAAGCAGCCGCGACGTGAATTCGCGATCGGCGATTTTCAGCTTCGATGGCTTGTCGGACATTAGCGGCAACCTATCACAAAGTTGGCGCGCTCGAAATCGAGCATCCAATTGTCATCCCGAGGCGCGCAACTCGAAGATCGATTGCCTCTTGTACGAGAGGTCATTCCAAACCAATCTGCTTCATGACCTCGTTCGACCTTCGCCACGGCGATTGCCTTGAAGGCATGGCCCACGTCGCGGCCGCGACGATCGATCTGGTCGTCACCTCACCGCCCTTCAATCTGGGAATCGCCTATGGCCGTTACTCGGACCAACAGGACCGCGAGGGTTATCTTGATTGGTGCCACGAATGGGCGACGCAGGTCCGGCGAATTCTGAAACCTGCGGGTTCGTTGTTTCTCAATCTCGGAGCCTCGCCGTCCAATCCATTGCTGCCGCATGAACTCATTCTCCGCTTGCGCGATGTGTTCGTCCTTCAGAATACGATCCATTGGATCAAGGCCATCACGATCGAAGACGAGCACGGCGAACTCGTTTCGCGCGGGCACTTCAAGCCGATCAGCTCGCCACGGTATCTCAACGACTGCCACGAATATATTTTTCATCTGACTCCCAAGGGTAACGTTCCGATCGATCGCCTTGCCCTGGGTGTTCCTTACGCCGACAAGAGTAACATCGCGCGCTGGAGCCATACGGGCGGAAGCGATCTTCGTTGCCGCGGCAACACCTGGTTTATTCCTTACAAAACCATCAGTCGCCGCGCGAAAGATCGCCCACATCCGGCGACGTTTCCGGTCGAACTGGCGACGAACTGCATTCGCTTGCACGGGCTGCAAGATGGCCTGGCAATGCTCGACCCGTTTCTTGGCATCGGAAATTCCGCGCTGGCCGCGCGTGACTGCGGCGTCCCGATGTTCATCGGCTTCGAGATCGACGACGAATATCTGGCCGAGGCCAAGCGACGAATCGCGGCGCAAATAAGGTAGGATCTAACGCTACAGGAGATTGCCGGTTTCGGTCGTGGACAACTTCGCGGACGACGGTGCCTGAAATTTCTCGAGTGGCTTCACGAGATTTCCCGGCAGCGGCCGGACCCTATCGTAAATCCGATCGGCGATTGGCTTTGCCACCAGGTAACCGGCGGCGAACATTTCCATCCGCGCATCGAGATTATCGATGTAATTGAGCGCCATCGCCTCCGGCGTCTTCGGGCTGACGGGCGAGCCAAACTGCGCCTCGCCGTGGTGGGAACCGATCAGGTGCAACAAGTGCATCCGCACATCTTCCGACGAAGGGACGAGGGTGCTCCAGGCGCGGGCATTTTCTTCGGTCTGCACTTTGCGCCACAGCGAATTGACCAGCTCGAGCCCGATCGAGATGTGTCCCATCAACTCGCCGCGTTCATCATATCCCATGGTAAACCCCGTCTCTGGCAAATGGTTTTCCCAGAGCTTCCCGCAATCGTGAAATAAAACTCCCGCGATGAGCAGATCGAGATTCAACTCCGGATAGAGCGGCGCGATTTGCATCGTGACACGCATCATCTGCGCGGTGTGCTCCACCAGCCCGCCGCGCCGCGCATGATGATAGGACCGCGCACCAGCCGTGCGGCGGAAACGTTCGCCGTGCTCGCTCAGAAACGCTTCGCCGAGAGCACGCAAACGCGGGTCGCCGATCGCCCGCGTCCGTTCGCCGACATAATCCCAATCGGCCAATTGTTTCGAGCGCAGCTCAGGCGGTCCTTGCAGAAGCTCGCTGCGTTCCTGCGCCGTGAGATGGCGCACTTTCCATTTTCGCGCATCGAGGCCGAATTGTTGATGTCGCTGAAACTCTCCGCTCAGCTCGATAAAATCCGCCGCCTTCAGCGCCTCGCACGCTCTGAACTCTGGATGATCGCTCCAGACCCGCAGCGTCATCCGGTCGGCAGCGTCCGCGAGGCTCAGTTCGCAATACGGCTTTTGTTCGCGCGTGACTTTTGCGGAGGCGCCTTCCACCTGGACGTGCACGCGCGCTTCCACAACCGCGCCATTCTGGGCTTGGCGGCGGATTTCGCTCAGAGTCAGCAACTCCATCTCAAGATCCCTGCCGCTCCGCTGTTGGCCAAAAATCAGCGCTTATTTCGCAGCCTCAATCACGCCGCACGCGATGCGCGCGCCGGAGTTGCCGGAGGGATCCGTTTTCAGGTCGTCATCCTTTTCGTGAACGACGACCGACTTACCAATGATCGAATCCGTGCCGCTCAAGCTCATCTTCCCTTTCCAGTCGAGATGGGCCTTGCCGGAAGCATCCGCTTCGATGTTGCCAAGATCGCCAGCGTGACGTTCGGGGGGCATCGTCGGCCCGCCATGGTGTTGATGAGTCGGGTTAAAATGCGCGCCGGCGGAGGCTGCGTCGGGTGCGGAGCAATCGCCCTTTTCGTGAATATGAAAGCCGTGCTTGCCCGCTTTGAGTCCAGTGAAGTCGGCGACCACTTGCACATCATCGCCACTTTTCGTGAACGTCACCGTGCCCGTGACCTGGCTGCCCGATTTCGACTCCAGCTTGGCAGTCGCTTTTGTTACATCCTGCGCGTGCGCAACCATCGCAAGAGCGCACAGCATTCCCACCGAAATAATTATCGTTTTCATGGACCAAACGTACCGCTGTGGACGACGAAATGAAACAATTAATCGATCAGGCGCTGGTCGATTCCGGCGTAGGCGTCGATGCGCCGGTCGCGCAGGAACGGCCAATGGGTTCGATGCTCGTCGACGCGACCCCACTCGATTTCCGCCATTACGATTTCTTCGCGATCGACGCTCCCCTTCGCGATAATCTCGCCGCTGGGCGCCACCACAAAACTCTGCCCCCAGAACTCGATCCCCGCTCCACCGGCCGGCGCTTCGTGGCCGATGCGATTCACCGCCGCGACGTAGCACCCATTCGCGATCGCGTGGCTCCGCTGCATCGTTTCCCACGCGGAATATTGCGCCGCGCCGTATTTTTCCTTCTCGGCCGGATGCCATCCGATCGCCGTTGGATAAAATAAAATCTGCGCGCCGCGAAGTGCAGTTAGTCGCGCTGCTTCCGGATACCACTGGTCCCAACAAACGCAGACGCCAATTTTCCCATGCGCAGTCGGCCAGGCTTGGAAGCCGAGATCGCCCGGAGCGAAATAAAACTTTTCGTAGTAAGAGGGATCATCCGGGATGTGCATCTTGCGATACTTGCCCAGGTATTGCCCGTCCGCGTCGATGATGGCCGCAGTGTTGTGATACACGCCGGCGCTCCGCTTCTCGAAAAGCGACGCGACAATTACCACGCCCAGTTCTCGCGCTACTTTCTCCAGCTCAGCCGTCGTCGGTCCAGGAATTTCTTCGGCGAGCGCGAAATTCGCATGATCTTCCGTCTGGCAAAAATATTGCGAGCGGAATAACTCCGGCAAACAGACGATCTGCGCGCCTTGCTTCGCCGCATCGCGAATGCGCGCGATCGCCTTCTGCAAGTTGGCCGACGGTTCCGGCCCGCACTGCATTTGCACCAGGGCCACCCTGGAGCTTCGATCCGACATCGCCGCTATTTCACCGAATCGGCGGGGACGATTTTGATGCTCTCGACGTTCATCCGTTTCTCCGGCCGATCATTGGGACCGGTCTTCGTCGTCGCGATCTTTTCCAGCACGTCGTCACCTTTGATGAGTTTGCCGAAAGCAGTGTATTGGCCGTCGAGAAATTTTGGCGCCCCGTGACAGATGAAAAACTGACTGCCCGCGGAATTGGGATCCTGCGAACGGGCCATCGAAAGCACGCCGCGCTCATGCGATTTTTTGTTAAACTCCGCCTGAACTTTGTATCCGGGATCGCCGGTTCCCCAGCTTCCCTGTTTGCTTTCGTCTTTCGTGAGCGGATCGCCGCCCTGGATCATGAACCCTTTGATAACGCGATGGAATGCGGTCCCATCGTAGAAGCCGGACTTCGCCAGTTTCTTGAAATTCTCGACCGTCTTCGGCGCGACGTCAGACCAGAACTCGGCCACCATTTCGCCTTCGCTCGTCTTGATTATCGCTACTTCTTTTTTGTTCGTGTCATTCATTGGGGTCGCTTCCTTTTTTTCCTCGCTGCGCAATGGCGTGGCGCCAAGAGCCAATCCCATCATGCAACAAAGCAACGTAAGTTTCATGGTTTGACCCTAACGTTCAACTTCCAACCTTCAACTCCGAGATCGTACTGCGCTCTTCCGCGGGTTTCTCTTCCGTCTTATTGCCGGCGTGATACTCCTGGAGCGTTTTCACGCGCAGACTGCTTCGCTGCAAGGAACGGATTCCATTCGCGCTCGCCTGGGCGGCCCGAATCGTAGTCATGATCGGAATTTTCCGCGCGAGCGACGCGTTGCGAATCCGAACCTCATCTTCGCGGGGGATCTTCCCGCTCGGCGTATTGATGATGAAATTGATGTCTCCGTTTCGGACCAGGTCGAGCACATGCGGCCGTCCCTCACGAATCTTATGGACCTTGGTCACGGGCACGCCGGCGGCGGCGAGCGTGGCGGCGGTCCCGCTCGTGGAGATGATCTGGAAACCGAGGCCGACGAACTCGTGCGCCAGCGAGATAACATTCAGTTTATCGTCGTCCTTCACGCTGATGAAAACGTTTCCGCCCTTGGGTAGCGGCGGGGGCGCCGCCATTTGCGATTTTGCGTAGGCCAGGCCGAGATCGGCGTCGATTCCCATCACTTCGCCGGTCGATTTCATTTCCGGTCCCAGCGCGATATCAACACCCTGGTAGCGCAGGAACGGGAAGACCGCTTCTTTCACCGAAAAATGTTTCGGGACGATCTCCGTCGTGAAACCGAGGGCACGGAGCGTCTTTTCACCGGTCATGATCTGAGCGGCATATTTCGCCAACGGCACTCCGATCGCCTTGCTCACAAACGGCACGGTCCGCGAGGCGCGCGGATTCACTTCGAGCACGTAAACGTCGTCGCCCTTGACCGCGAATTGCACGTTCATCAGTCCACGCACCTTTAGTTCGCGCGCCATCGCTTTTGTTGCGGTCGCGATCTCGTTCAGCACCGCTTCCGAGAGTGAGAATGTGGGAATCACGCACGCGCTGTCGCCACTGTGAATCCCGGCTTGCTCGATGTGCTCCATGATGGCGCCGATCACGCTGATCTCGCCGTCCGCGATGCAATCGACATCGACTTCGATCGCGTCCTCCAGAAAACGATCCACCAGCACAGGGCGGTCAGGGCTGACCTCGATCGCGTTCTGCATGTAACGCGCGAGGTCTTCGTCGTTGTAGACCAGTTCCATCGCGCGGCCGCCGAGCACAAACGACGGACGCACCAGCACCGGATAGCCAATCTTTTGCGCGATTGAAATCGCTTCCTCCGCGCTGACCGCCGAGCCGCTCGGCGTTTGGCGCAGCCCGAGTTTATCGAGCATCGCGGCGAACAATTTCCGGTCCTCGGCTATCTCGATGCTCTCCGGTTGGGTGCCGATGATCGGAACGCCCGCCGCTTTCAATCCTTCCGCCAGGTTCAGCGGCGTCTGCCCGCCGAACTGCACGATGACGCCTTCCGGAAGTTCCTGGTCGTAGATATTGAGCACGTCCTCGAGCGTGAGCGGCTCGAAGTAGAGTTTGTCACTCGTATCGTAATCGGTCGAAACCGTTTCCGGATTCGAATTGACCATAATGGTTTCGAAGCCGAGATCGCGCAGGGCAAAGGCCGCGTGGACGCAGCAATAATCGAATTCAATCCCCTGGCCGATACGGTTCGGTCCACCGCCGAGGATCATGATTTTGCGCTTGTCGCTGCGCCGCATCTCGTTCTCGGTCCCGTAAGTGGAATAGTAATACGGAGTGAACGCTTCAAACTCTGCGGCGCAGGTGTCGACCAGCCGGTAGGTCGGGATCACGCCGCACGCTTTGCGCAACTCGCGAATTCCTTTTTCTCCCCACTTAAGCATTGCTCCGTCTTCCGTCGAAATTCCATGAGCCGTTGCTAAAATCTGAATATCCGAAAACCCGAGGCGCTTCAGTTCCCGGAATCGTCTGGCCGGGTAATCCGGGTCTTTTGGTTGATCATCATCGTCGCCACCCGGCGTCGAGAGCCACGATTGGAAAGAAACATCGGCTCGCAGCTTATTCGTTTCGTCCACGATTTGTCGCACGTTGTGCAGAAACCAGCGGTCGATCTTGGTCAGCTCGAAGACTTCGTCGATCGACATGCCGTCCTGAAAGGCTTGCGCGAGATGGAAGATCCGCTCCGCATTGGGAGTCGCGAGCTTCAAACGCAACGTTTCCGCATCGACCCGCTTCACATTTCCATCGCCGCATAGACCGAAGCGCTTCGTCTCGAGCGAGCGTAACGCTTTTTGCAGCGCTTCCTTGAAAGTGCGGCCGATCGCCATCGCTTCCCCTACGCTTTTCATCTGCGTCGTCAGGGTGGCGTCGGCTTGCGGGAATTTCTCGAAGGTGAAGCGCGGAACTTTGACGACGCAGTAATCGATCGTTGGCTCAAAACTGGCCGGCGTTTCGCGCGTGATGTCGTTGCGAATTTCGTCGAGCGTGTAACCCACCGCCAGCTTCGCCGCGATTTTCGCAATCGGGAAGCCGGTCGCTTTCGAGGCGAGCGCGGAGGAACGCGAGACGCGCGGATTCATTTCGATCACGACCATGCGGCCGTTCCGCGGATTGACGGCAAACTGGATGTTCGAGCCGCCGGTCTCGACGCCGATCTCACGGATGACCGCGAAGGAAGCGTCACGCATCAATTGAAATTCACGGTCGGAAAGCGTTTGCGCCGGCGCGACCGTGATTGAGTCGCCGGTGTGCACGCCCATCGGATCGAAATTTTCGATCGAACAGATGACCACGCAGTTGTCGGCGCAGTCCCGCATCACCTCCATCTCAAATTCCTTCCAGCCGACGAGCGACTCCTCGATCAGGACTTCGGTGACGGGCGAAAGCGCGAGCCCGCGCTCGACGATTTCATCGAGCTCATCGCGATTGTAGGCGATGCCGCCGCCCGATCCACCGAGCGTAAACGCTGGCCGGATGATGAGTGGAAACTTGCCGATCGTGTCCGCGATTCGACTGGCATCGACGATGGAATGCGCCACACCGGAGCGCGGAACGTCGAGGCCGATTCGCAGCATCGCCTCCTTGAACAACTGGCGGTCCTCCCCTTTTGCGATGGCCTGCGCGTTTGCGCCAATCAATCGGACGTTATGCCGCGCCAAGGCACCGTTGCGGTTCAGCTCCATCGCCGCATTCAGCGCCGTCTGGCCGCCCATGGTGGGCAGAATGGCGTCAGGCTTTTCGCGTTCGAGAATTGCCTCGATCACCTCGGGCGTGATCGGCTCGATGTAGGTGCGGTCCGCGAATTCCGGATCCGTCATGATCGTGGCCGGATTCGAGTTCACCAGCACCACTTCGTAGCCCTCTTCGCGCAGTGCTTTGCAGGCTTGCACGCCGGAATAATCGAACTCGCAGCCCTGCCCGATGATAATCGGACCGGACCCAATCAGCAGAATTTTCTTGAGTTCGTTGTTCCGCGGCATTGAAGCGAGCGGACGATAGACGAAATCAGG
This sequence comes from Verrucomicrobiota bacterium, assembly GCA_041167205.1. GTDB lineage: Bacteria > Verrucomicrobiota > Verrucomicrobiia > Chthoniobacterales > UBA10450 > AV80. Next base: position 8,642 of record JBEEHC010000003.1, on the reverse strand, counting down.
CGAAGATCACGAGTTAAACGTGCGCTCTTCGCGCACCGCCACGGACGAGCGACTGCGATTAACCCGCGGCCAGGGCCGCGGTCCGCTTATTCGCCGCAACGCGCCATTCTTCCAGGCGAGAGCTGACGATCTGGAGAGCGGCGGGTTTGCCCCGATACTTTTTCGCGATCTTCGTCACCATCCCGTCGTGGACGAGGTTTTGCAGCTTTTCGTAGGCACGCAAGCGAAGCATTTCGTCGCCCCCGCTCGCGGCGTTGCGAGCGTGGAGATTGGCGTAGACCAAGTCGTACAACGGCTTGAATTCGAACGAGACCTTCTGCGACAGAATCGCGCAAAGCTCTTCCGTCATGATGTCCGGTGTGCGGCGGGTGAAACCTGTGTTGTTGTTCATAAATTACGCGGCCTTTTTCTCAGACGGAGAAGGTCCGCCGGGAAAAGTGACGATCGGCGCAAAAGAGCCATCGGGCTTGACGCCCGGCGCCAGTTCGTAACTCAATTTTTTGGCGATCACTTCGCTCAACGCAACATCGCAGTAACCCATCCCGGGGGCCGCCTCGATCAAAGGACGATGTCCCCGGATCAATTGCCGCACCCGCTGTCGGACGATATTGATCAGAAGCTGCGAGTTAGGGATGACGACCGAGGCGCTCTTGAGAAGGTTGGAATGCATAAGTATGACGGACCTGGTCAGTTGGACTCTTCTCCTTATTAGCAGCCGAACGGCTTCGAGGTTGAGCGAAGAAGCGGAGAGACGACCGCCGGCAGTATCGTTGGTTTCGTCTCCGAAGCAACCGATAGTCTTGAATCAGCCCGGTTACGCGACCGCGGCCATGCGCTGCCGGTCGAAGTATACTTTGCAGATGCCTTTGATTCGCGTCAGAACGTAGTAAATCGTCTGGCTCCGCACGCGAACCAGCTCCGCGCCCACGATGCGCGTGACAAAATCGCTCGGCAATTCGAGGACTTCCTGCGGCGTCCGGCCATCGAGCCCTTTGCAGAGGATTGCGGTCATCGCGCGCGTAAGCGTCTGCACCTCGGGCCCCAGCGTCATCCGAAAATGCGCTTTCCCGGCGTCATCCACCTGGAGATAAACCCCCACCGTGTCGGCGCATTCCTCATCCTTGCGGACATCCTCGAGGACAAATTTCTCGCCGGGCCGCGGCTCCTGTTTCTTCGCGTTGTCCGCATACGAGACGAGCGTTTCGCGCCGCTCGATTTCCGGCAACGACTCGAACAGGTTGATAATCTTTTCCAGTTTCGGCGGATACATGTCTCAACTCGTGCTCCTGATCCTGATCTTACTCTTGATCTCGGAGCTTAACAGGTTTGATCAGGATCAAGATCAGGAGTAACAACGAATTCTACGCGGATTTCTCAATCGGCGCGCCGACCTTGTTTCCCCACTCCGTCCACGAGCCATCGTAATTGCGCACATTCTCGAGCCCGAGCAGATACGTGAGCACGAACCAGGTGTGACTCGAGCGTTCGCCGATGCGGCAGTACACCACCGTGTCGGTCCCCGGCTTGAGGCCGCATTGTTCGAAATAAATTTTGGCCAGCTCACCGGCCGGCTTGAAGGTGCTGTCGTCGTTCGTGGCCGTCTTCCATGGCATACTTTTCGCGCCGGGAATATGGCCGCCGCGCAAGACGCCCTCCTGCGGATACTCCGCCATGTGGGTGATCTCACCTTTGAACTCGCCGGGGGAACGCACGTCGATCAGCGGTTTGCTGGCCTTGCTTTGCGCCAGCGCTTCATCGGCAAACGCGCGAATCTCCTTATCGTAGCGTTTCTTCGGCACGGGATAATTCGTCTGCGGATACTTCGCCACCTCACGCGTCATCGTCCGCCCTTCCGCTTTCCATTTGTCGCGGCCGCCGTTGAGGATTTTCACCTTTTCATGGCCAAACAACCGAAACGCCCAAAGCGCATAACAAGCCCACCAGTTTGCCTTGTCGCCGTAGAAAACGCAGGTCGTGTCGGGTGTGATTCCATTGCGGCCGCAAAGCTCCGCAAATTTGTCGGGCGCGATATAATCGCGGATCACCTGGTCCTGTAGATCGCTCCGCCAATCGATGTGCACCGCGCCGGGAATGTGACCCGTATCGTAAAGTAGGATGTCTTCGTTCGACTCAATGATGCGAACGTCAGCATCGTTCCGATGTTGCTCAATCCAATCCGCATCCACCAGTGCTTCGGGATGCGAGTACTGCGTCGGGAAAGTTGTCATGATCGTGAAACTCATCCGCAACCGGGCGCCCGCAACCAATTTGAATGTCGGCAATGTGGGAGGGGCCTTTGTGCCGCGACCCTCTTTCGAAATTACTCTCCACCAAATGCGTTCTTCAGCCATTCGCCGACCTGACGAAAGGCCAGCCCCAGAAACGCTCCCGGCGACTCCTTCAGCGCATCGATGATGCGCGGACTGAGATCTTGCTGCGGCTGCTCGGTGGTTCCCGACAAATGCACCGTGGTCCAGAGATAGCCGCCGCGCTCATTCGTGAAGACTTCCTCCGCGCGCGGCAGCCATTCCAGATATTCCCGTGTCACGCCGAGGCGGATCGCGCCGCCTAACGACTTCTCTCGCACCGAAACCAATCCTTCGATGCGAAACTTCCCCTTGTCCTCGACCGCGATATTCCTGATCTCCAGCGTGGGAGCGTCCCAATGCAGTTCGGCCGAGCATTCCTTCAACTCCACCTCTTCGATCGACTTCTTCCCGGTGATCGACGCCAGCTTTTGCAGAAACGGCAAGCCGCGAAGGCGCCCATCCTGCACGCGAAGCGAAGCTTCCACCAAGGCCGTCTCGAGCTTCGGATTCTTCCCCCTCCAATGGACCTCCCCGGTCGCCGCCCCCCCGACATGCTTCTTCCAGTTCACCGGCAGCCATTCGCGGATCGGCAACTGGTCGAATCGCACCTTGAAAGCGACGCTCTTATCCTCGGCCGTCCCGGCCGTCCCTTCGCCCTGAATGACGCCCTCTCCGTCCGGCCCGGCGGCGAGTTCGAGTTTGTAAAGCGTCAGGAGCTTTTTCGTGATCAGGAGGTGGGTGTGCCGCAACGGCAAGTCGGGAACGAGCGCCAGTTTCATCGTGCCGTCGTTCGCCTGGTACTCGAAATCGCGACCGTGCGGCGTGATGAGCAACCGGGTTCCGAAGAAACCACCTTTCTCGTTTCGAAAGCGCCAGGTCACATCGGCCCGCTCCGACCAGACGCGCTGGAGGTAAACTCGATCCGGGAGAAAAACGTGATACCACGGCTTGGACGGCGAGGCCTCCGGTCTTGGCTCGTAGGTCTGGATGCCCACTTCGCCTGATTCGATGTGGACGCCATCCAACTGCCACCGCCGCACGAACACGCCCAACGGATTGAATTTCGCCGTGATCCCGCGCGCATTCATCGAGGTCAATGCTTTGCGGCCGTTCTGCGCGCGGAAGCCGTCGCTCGACGCCGTCAGGAAACCCGTCCGTCGGATCGGCGCATACTTTCCGGCCGGGAAATGCAATCCTTTGGCGGTCTGCTTCTCCAGTTCGGCCCGAAACGCGTCGCTCTCGACGTAGCGGGTGAGCCGCGGATTAAGTAATGCGATGGCGAGAGTGCCTGCGCACAAGACGATCCCGATCGCTCCGGCCCGAATCAGCCATCGCTTGCGCCACCGATTTGCCATCGACAGTCATCATCACCGCGCCACCGAAATTTCGCGAAGCAAATATAGGGCGCCCGAGCCAATCTTGATGGAGCAAACGTGGCTCGTGAAATTTGAGCGGAGACGGGAACGTCCCAGCACTACTTGCCACTTGCCACTACTCCCGATTCCGTGCATCGGTAAGAACCGCGTATGAAGATTCTTTTCGTAGTTTTCGTTTCGCTGTCCGCACTTCTCCTTGGCGGTTGCGCCGAGCAACCATTGATGTCTGATGAAGAATATAACGCGCGGCACGGCCCCGCGCCGCATCAATCGGACTACTCGACGAGCGTCTTGCCCCAAACGAACACTCGACCGGGCGGCTATTAGATTTTCCTGAGCCGCGCGACCGCGGTTTGGATGCGGAAAGAACCTTGCCGCCTCGAGATATGTGGCAAGGGCCTACTCCGTCAGCAATGTCACGGTTGTGGTGGTATGACTTTCATCGCTGTGGCCGAGGCCGGAGCCGGAACTGTCCTTGCTGGCACGCGTTACCACCAGTCGCCCGCCGGCGCGCTGAAACTCGCGGGTTTCATGCTCGTGCACGCGAAAGCCGATGAGAAATTTGCTAAACCTGGCCTGGATGTCGCGCTCCATCGCCAGCGGCATCCCGTCATTATCGAGCCAGAGCTTCAGGATCGCCTCGGAACTTTTCAGCGCCTTGCGTTCTTCTTCATCCAGCCCCAGGTCGACCCTGATGACCAGTAATCGCACTGGCTTCCCTTGGTAATTGTCACGCTTGTCTTCCTGTAAGACCGCTTTCTCCAACCCGCGGCGCAACGGATCGGCGGCGTCGAGCAAGTTGAGCGCTTCACCGGCGGCGAGTGCTTTGAGCGTGGCGAGATCCGATTTCGGCGCATCGGGATTGGCCCTTTCCGCCCAGGCCGCCTTGCGCGATTGCTTGATCTGCTCGGGTGACCAACTCAGCGTAAGTCCCTGCGGGCCGCTCTCCACGATCACTATACTGCTCGCCTGCGACTGCTTCTGCTTGTCGCTCTCTCCACCCAAACGGCGCGTCTTTATCTCGACCCGTGCTCGGAGCGGCTGGTCGCTTTGCAATTTCTGGAGCGTGGCGCGCGCATCAGTCAGGCCGTCGGCGAAGAGGAGAGCGGGCGTAAGTAGGAAAAGAAGTAGGAGTTTCACGCAAGACAAGGTGTCGCTTTTGGCACAACCAGATTATTACACTCGGGAACTCCCTTTGTGAAAATTTTGTGCCCGGCGTTGAGACAAAGTAAGAGTCGACTTGCCCATCCGCATGGATAAAAACTTCGGGCCTCGTGGAGACGGCATCCGGACATCCCGCGGCAACCGCAAAATCATCCGCTTATGCGCGATCTCGCACATTCAGGTTCGGCGTCTGGATGCTTGCCGGCGCGGTGGCAATTATCGCATGGCACGCCATCAAGGATTCGCTGATCGCGAAACGCGAAAACCTGCGGACCGTCGAGGGAATCGTAGTCGAGCACCGTTCGAGTGAAACGTCGGGGACCTCACGAGTGAAGCTGGCGAAGGGCGGCACACAGAGAATTCAGGGAAGTCGCCAACTCAAGACGGTGCTCCGAATTCAGAAACGCGACGGCAGCGTCGCCGAGTTCAACGCAGCGGAGTGGTTTCCGACCCCGAGAGCAGGCTGGAAAAACCAGCCGATCCGCGTGCAGCACGACTCGCTCGGCTATCTCTATGAAATCGTCGTCGCGGGCGAGGTGATTCGCGATGTCGAAACGAGCTGGAGGAACCGCAAGATTGAGAACAAGAGTAACACCGGGCTTTGGATCTTTCTCCTCGTGACCGGCCTTCCCCTCACAATCGTTGGATACCTTCTTTCGCTTCGCGGCAAAGTCGGGCCCCCGCCGCTGCCCGGATCGCATTGATGGGTGCCGACAACGAAGAAAAATGAGCCGGCCAACCGAAGACGACCGCAAGACCTCGTGGGAACTCATCTTCATCGGAGGCTTGACCCTGCTATTTCTCGGACTGAGTGCCCTCGTTCTCTGGCCTTTTGGGAAAGCCACCCTGACGATTCATCTGGCTAAGGGATACGGTCTATTTTGGGCCGTGCTTGCCCTCACGTCGTGGATGATAGCCCTCGGTTGTCGCATGCTCCGGGTCGAGACGGACCCCCCGTCGACCATTTATGTTGTGATGAATCTCTGCGTGAGCGCATTCCTCCAGGCGGGCTGGTCTGCCTTTGCCGCGCTCACTGTCAGGAATTTCATGGGCGCGTCTACTGGGACGACAGTCGCGTTATGGGCGGTCGGATTCGTTTCCAGCTACGTCGGTTTCGCGATTGCCGGGCTCTTCTACCAGGGAACTCTCTACAAACTCATCAATGCTCCCCTCGCTTTGCTTGGTTACGTCGTTTTCGCGGTGTGGCCTGCCATGGCCCACTCGCTCTATGGATGGTTCTTTGCCATCTTTGGCGCCGGCTGAATTGATCTAGTTCGCGGGCCCCGGAAAGCTGCTGACAAATTGCACGGTGAAGTCCGGGAACGAATCGACCATCTCGATCTTGTAATCGGGAAACGAATCGACGATCTGCCATTGTCCGGCGGAGGTCGGAAAGCTCTCCACGATTTGAACCCTGAGATCGGGAAAACTTGTCACGGCCTGCACTTTGTAATCGGGAAAACTCTTCACGTACTGAATGCGCCCATGGACTTTCGAAACATTTATCTTTTTCTCACCCGCCCGGACTCCTGGAAGAAGCAGGGTCACGGTGGCGGCAATGATGAGAGCCGCTCGTTTCATGATGGTTGAAGTCGGATATTGGCGAGCAGTCATTACCTCTTCACTTAGCGGGACAAACTTTTATCGAGCGTCTTGCCAGAGTAAAGAATGCCGTTCTTCATTACACTGTCGATGTCGGAACTGTGGGCGATGTCATCGACCGGATTCGTTCTCAAGATCACCAGATCGGCGAATTTTCCCGGTTCGATGGTGCCAATCCTGGAGCCGGTCTCGCCGCCGAAGGTCTTCGCAGCGTTGGCGGTCGCGCACTGCAGAATCTGCATCGGAGTCAGACCAGCTTCCTTCATCAGCTGGAACTCACGGAAGAGAGCTGGCCCATGGATGGTACCAATATTGCCGGCGTCGGTCCCGGCCGCGATGGTGATTCCGGCGTCCTCGAGCGTCTTCAGGTTCTTGAGCGCGATATCGTAGGTTTTCCCGATGCGATCGAGGACGGCATCGGGGTTGGCGAGCGCGGTCTTGATGCGCTCGGGCATTTTGTCGGCGGGAATTTTCGTTACGTCGAGGGAGGCGATCACTTCCGGGATGCCCCATTTTTTTTCTTCCGGCGTGAGATTCAGTTTGTTCGCGAAGGCGCGGCCGTAGCGCTCGAAGACGACTAGCGTGGGCGTGAGAATCGTCCCCTTCTCTTTCAGCAGCTTAACAAATGGTTCGTCGACCAGTTTGTCGGTCACGCTGTGGACGAGTAGGTCGGCGCCTTCCTCGACCGCGGTGCGCGCGGCCTCGAGCTCAGTGGCGTGCACGGCGACGCGGAGTTTTCGCGCATGGCTTTCTTCGACAACGGCGCGAACGATAGGCCGGAATTTCTCGACCGGGTTCTCGGCGTTAACGATGTACCAGATCTTGACGTAGTCGGGATTTTGCGCGGCCAGCTTGCGCACCATTTCGCGGCCCTGCTCGGGCGTGTCGATCCTGACGATGGGCGGATCGCCGAGGTCGAGCTGCGGTCGGGAAACGCTGGAGATGAGCGGGCCGGCGGCGGCGACGCGCGGCGCTTTCGCGGTTGAGTTTGCGATCTTGCGCGCCTCGAAATTCCAAAACGGACCGCCGACATCGACGACCGATGTGATCCCGCAGCGAAGGTACCGCGCCAGAGTGTCGGGCAGGTTGCGTTTGACCCAGGCGACTTCGTCTTTGTAGGACCGGATAGCGGTCAGGTCGACCGCGTCGGGACGCGTGTAGATGTCGCCGGATTGGAAGAAGTGGACGTGCGTGTCGATGTAGCCGGGCAGGATGAATTTGCCTTTGCAGTCGACGACTTTTGCGTCCTTCGTTGAGATCGCCGTGGCCTGATCGCCGATGGCGCTAATGTGATCGCCTTCGACAAGGACGAGCGCATTCGGCACGACTTTCGCGGTGCCGGGATTGATCAGTGTCCCGTTAACGAGCGCGATCTTGCCATCGGGCGTCGCGCGAACCGAGGGGACGGCGGCCGTTGCGCAGACCAGGACGGCCATCAAACGAAAGCATTTCATAGAGATTCGTGTGCCGCCCGCAATCAGCGGACCACCGCTGTTTCGCCGAAATGCTTCCCGATGTCCTCGAGATGCTCGTCCATGTACTTGGTCTGGCCGAACAGTTTCGCCATGAGACGGAAGAAGGCGTTGTTCATCGTCATTTGCTCGGTCAGGACAATCTGAGAGCCGTCGGCCTTCGGCGTAATTTCGTAAGTCCAGGATCCTTCGAACGGTCCGCCGATGTCGCCCATGGAACGGACGAGATGTTTCGGCGGCGTGCTTTCGCTGGTGATGATCGTCATCGTCATATTGCCCTTGAAGGTCTGACGCGTGGCTTCTTTCCCGTCGATCGGCGGAAGCATTTCGATCTTCTCCATGTTGCGATTCCACTTCGGGAAATTTGGGAGGTCAGTCAGGAGGGCAAAGATCGCCTCCGGCGTTTGCTTGAGCGTGGTTGTGCGCGTGTGCGTCTGGTGCGCGGGGATGGAGAGGGCGTAGAGATACGCCGCGCCCGCCAGCGCGACGAGAACGAGGATGGCGCGGAACAAGATTTTCATGGCGGATGATGGGCAGGTCCGAGGGGCGGCGACGAGCGAAAAGGCAGGTGGGGGAGTGAGCATGTCATTCCGAGCCGCGCAGACGGCGAGGGACCTCACAGGCGGATTACCGCTTCCGCGTTAGATGGTGGCGTGCACGTTGAATCACGCGCGGTTGCTTCTTGGAGGCGTAACTTGCATTGGCGAGGTCCCTCGCCG
>JBEEHC010000002.1:0-6786 GCA_041167205.1 Verrucomicrobiota bacterium | reverse complement strand
ATTCGTGCCCGCTGCCGCAAAGCGTCCGGCAAATCTTTGGAAATCGCCGGCCGGCGGATGGAAACCGTGCGGCCTATCTGAAAGATCCGCCGAGCATCGCAGCGCGAGAAAACGCGCGCCCCACTCCGTCGCCTCACCAATCAAGGCGCGGCAGTTTTCGCGTTCGCGCATTGCTCCGGCGAGATGGAGACGAGAAAGCAGGTGTTCGGTCGAGATCTCGCGCTTCGCCCATCGGTCGAGGAGGGTTTGTTCTTCACCGCCGATCAGGTCCAGACCTATCGTGAATGAGTTTCCATTGCGCTGCAACGCACCCACTAATTTCGTTGCCGTTTGAGGGCGCGAGACCGGCCCTAGCAATTCGGTGGGAAGGTAAATGATGTCGGCGTTCTGAACGAGCCCTGGGAATTTTTCATCAGTCTGCGGCGTCTCCCCTGCTTCGATCGCCGCATGCTTTGGCAAGGCCGGTTGCCTGTAAAAAAACGCGCAACTCGCACAAGACGCGAGGAGAGCCATCAAACACGTCCGCAAGAAAAGCCGCCCGCAACCCGCGCGCGCTTTACTCCGGCTGTTAGGATCCACCCTGCGAATGGACGACGAATTCCTTCTCCGAACGGCCAAACTCAACATGCGTTCTCCGCTGAAAGCGCGCTCGCGCCCGGAATCCCGCCACCAGAATACGGCAACCGATGGCAAAGGTCCGCCGCCACGTCACGCCCGACACCTTTTGTTTCCCGGCCAGGCGGGGTCGCTCGCTCGCGGCCACTTCGCAGATCGCCACGCCCAATCTCGCCGCTGCGACTTGGGGCTCAATTGTCCAGCCAAACGTTTTTTCCCGTGGAGCAATTGCTTCGAATAATTCGCGGTCGATCAGGCGAAGCGGCGCGAGGTCCCTGAACCACCGGCCCGCGAGCAATCCGCACCAAAGAGCGAGCGCGAAATTAGCAATGACATGCGAGAGCCGCATGACCCGCCAGTTGCTCACCTGGCTCGTGCGCGCACCGAGCACGAACGCATAACCCTGCTCATACGCGGCAACGAGTTTACGCACATCCTGCGGATCACTCGCGCCGTCACCCGCGAGAAAGATGTAAGCCCGCACGGAAGGGATCGCGGCTGCAACCAAATCGATGGCGCTTTGACAGCCGTGACCATATCCGCGCTCGCTCGTTTCCGAGACCAGGACGCCGCATCTACGCGCCACTTCCGCCGTCCCGTCCGAAGATCCGTTGACTCCGACGACAATCACGAATTTTTCCGGATCGATCGTGGCCGACAGCTCATCGAGCACGTGACCGATGCACTCTTCTTCGTCGCAGGCCGGAATGATGACGGCGAACCGCGGCCGAATCGTTTGCTCTGCGTTTTGCACGTTTTTGAGAGGTTCGATTTTATTTCGGCCCGATCGTGGGATTCGCCGCCAGGCTCAAGACGAGCTGGCCTTCCGCGACACGCACGCCGCTTATGCTGGCATCGACCTTGAATTGCAGCAAGTCACCCACCTGCGCCACTCTTTCGGCGCGAAGATCGACCTGTTCCCCGGGCCGGACAGCACGAAGGAATTTCATGCCCCTGATCGCGGAAAGAAGAAACAGCGGCTTCGACACTTCGGGATAACCGGACGCCGCCGCGATGCCCGCCGTTTGGGCAAGCGCCTCGGTCAAGATGACGCCGGGCACCAGCGGATTGTCCGGAAAATGACCGGCGAAGATCGGATCATCCGCGGCAAACGACGTTGCGGTTTCCGCGAAAACACCCGGATCGCATTTGATCAATTCGCGCACGAAGACAAACGGCGGCCGGTGCGGTAAACCGAGGAAAGGCAACGAGGATGGAGAATCGAGAATGGAGGATGGTGTGTCGCTCAAAAATCTATCCTCAATCCTCTATCCTCTTCTTCCTCCCACCTCAGCCGTTGACGAAATAGACAAACTTCCAGCTTCCGCCGACCCGCTTGATGCCCACCCGATAGCCATCGTAGTGAAGCGCTTCATCGGCGAATTGCGGCGGGGCGACCCAGAACTCCCCCTTCTTCGCAAAACGCTCCGTCAGGATCGCGTCCAGTTCTGTCCAGAGTCCGTTGTCATCCCAATATTTAAACACGCCATCGCCCTTACGGTCCTCCGCCGAGGTCGCTCCCAGAACATAGGCAAAGTCTTCCGTCATCATCGATGCCAGGGTATTTGCATCATGCGTCGTCACGGCCTTTTTTAACCGCCCGACGAATGCTTGAAAATCGACGTCCGAGTTTTCATCCCGGAGTTCCGCCTTCGCCCGCTTCTTTAGGGCAGCGTCCTTCTTATCTTTTTTGTTGAGGGAGTTGCATCCGCCGAGCGCGATCGCGGAGAGAAGAAAAAGGAAGACGATTTTTTTCATGTCAGGTGATCTTCTGTCACGTTTGCCCATTCGACTCAAGGCTGACTTGCTCGATTGCCGTCGGCGAGCAATTTCCACGTTGCGGACCCTTGGAACCACGTTTGCGCCGCCGAAACGGCCTCCGTAATGGATGCGCCATTGAGCAGGAAATTGAGGGAATGAAAGAGGACTTGCGAGGCAGCGCCTCTTATCTACCATCTACCATCCACTTTCTCGCTCGGGTGGTGAAATGGCAGACACGTACGTTTGAGGGGCGTATGCCGCAAGGCATGGGGGTTCAAGTCCCCCCCCGAGCACTTCGTCTTCCTTGCGAAGAAACTGCGCAGATCGTGAATGACTTTTCCGCAACGGTCGATCACGCTTTCAAGTCCGGGCGGTTGCCGGAGCACGGTCGAAAATGAAGCGCAAAATCCTGTTCCTTTCGCTTCTTTCATTCCTGCAATTCCTGCTGGTCCACTTTTTCCTGATCCAGAGGTTTCCCAACTCGGGTGACGAGCAGGCCTATCTTTTCCAGGCGAGGCTATTTGCTCGTGGCCAGTTTTATGTGGAAGACCCGATTTATGACCGGGCGAATCCATTGAACAGGTACGTGGCGGCAGATGCGATGGATGATACAGGGGGCCGTCGCTTCTCGAAATACCCGCCCGGGTGGCCTGCGTTGCTTTCCCTTGGCGCCAGGCTACGGATGGAGTGGCTGGTTGCGCCATTGCTCGGTGCTCTCACCGTTTTTCTGCTCCTCTCCTACGTCCGCCGACGCATGGGTGACGGCTTCGTCGTGACGACCTGGGCGCTGATAACACTCTGCGCGTTTTTTTTCCTCAGTGTCGCCAATTTCGGATCGCACACCTCGACCATGGCATTCCTTTTTGGCGCATTTCTTCTCTACGACGGCAGGCTCGGCCAGCGCGAATCGGAACGTTCACGCTGGCGGCTGCTCGCTGTGGGGCTGCTTCTCGGTTATTGCTCTTTGATCCGGTACCTCGATTGGGTCCCGCTAATGGCGTGGATTGCTTTCGACCTGTTGCGCCAAAGAAGAGTCAAGGAACTGATCGTGGTCCTGCTTGGATTCGGCTTGGTGGCGTCCTGTCATCTATTTTACAACAAAGCGCTCACTGGAAACGCGTTCCTGCCGCCCTTCGTCCACGATGTGAATAATCAGGGGACCAGCCTCGGCATTTCCTGGGCGGGCTTCAAGGTGACCGCGATTCGGCTGTGGCGAGTTCTGTATGCCTTCCCGCCGGTCAGTTTGCTTTTGCTCTGCCTGGTGCGGCCGTCCCAGAGCGTAGTGCTAAAAGCGTCGCTGGCGCTTCTCGCGCTCGATGTTTCCATATTCTTTTTTTATCCCTGGGGCGTCGCCGGGCCGGGGCCGCGCTATTATTTTCCTTACTTTCCTTTTCTCATTCTCGCCGTGGTCGAGGTGTATCGGCTAAACCGCCAGCAGAGGATGGGCAAAATTGCCTGGCCCCTGGCGATGGGTTGCCTCGTCGTTACCGGTTTGATTTACGGCGTCGGTCAAACCCGGGAGATATATAAACGCCGAGACCTCGAGCGCATGGTCGAAACCATTCCGCAATCGAAGAGGATCATTCTGCTCCAGAGCGGAACATACAGAATGGTCATACCCGATCTGATCCGGAATCCGCCGGATCTGTGGTCCGCCGATACTCTCTACTTCGCTTATGACGACGGGGTGGGCATCGCCAGTCTGCTGAAACGGTTTCCCGAGCACAGCGTTTATCTCTACCAGTATCCTGGCCTGCTCAAACCGTGGAGTGGTTGAGAAGCTCTTTCAGCGCTTAGCGCCACGCAAGCGACACAGAAGACGATTGAGAGATGCCGGCTCGAATGACACACTCGCACCTTGCGCAAACAAACAATTTCCGGCTCGGATAGCGTCTTAATTACCCTCGCCGTTTCCCAAGCGGAATTTACGATCGGTTACAAGCCGCCGCAGCCGAGCCGGAATGCTCTGACCATTTACCTCGCCTTCGGCACTCACCGCCAGATCGGAGCGGCGGTCCTTCCCTTCGCCCAACATTCGGAAGGATCGACCGTCTTCCTGCCCTTTAAGAGTGATCTGCTCTTGTCGGCTGAAGTAAGAGCAGGGCAGATCGTTTGCTTTCTGCGCAGGTGGGAGCGCTGGCGGTGGAGCGAGCGAGAGCAGACGCACGCTTTCGCGGTAACGAGGGACAACGACGAGTTCAATTTTCGAATTCCGCGCGCGGTCCTGGGCGACACGCCGAACGTGGACTTCGTCATTTACGCGAAAGACCCGGCTGCCAACGACAGCTGGGGTTGGTTTTGGGGCTGTTCCGATCGCAGCGTTCCGAGTGGTGTCGGGGACAAATACATCCCGCATTATCACGAGCTCCACCTGAGGGTGGGAGGGCGAGGCTCCCGCCGAGCCGTCAGGATGGAGCGGAACACCAGCGACCCAGCGGGAGCTTCGCCCTCCCCTAGGTCGGTTCCCCTCGCTACCTGGCGCGGCCGCCATGGCTCCGACAAATTACGGATTCGCATCTACCAACTGTTCGTTAGGCTTTTTGGTAACACCAACGAGACCCGCAAACAAAACGGCACCTTGACGGAGAATGGGGTCGGCCGATTCACCGACATTAACGAGGCCGCGCTCAATCAGCTCAAGCAAATGGGATTCACCCACATCTGGCTGACCGGCGTTTTGCAGCAGGCCACGGCGACGGATTACTCCCAGTTCGGCCAGCCCGCGGACGACACCGATTTGCTAAAGGGACTCGCGGGCAGCCCGTACGCCATCAAGGATTATTTCGACGTCTGCCCGGACTATGCGCAAGCGCCAGCCGAGCGTCTGAAGGAATTTGCACTCCTGCTCGAGCGGCTTCATGCGCACGATCTGAAAGCCATCATCGACCTGGTGCCGAATCACGTGGCCCGGAGTTGTGAATCCTGTGTCAAACCCGACTCCAATTTTGGCCGTTGCGGCGGCAATAGCGCCGGCGATGACGTGACCAAATTTTTTGATCCGCATAATAATTTTTTCTATCTCATCCCCGACGCAAATGGTCCTCCGCTCCAGCTCCCCACTTACAAAGACGGTTTGCCTCTCAGCCCAACTTGCCAGGTGCCGGGCGCGAAGTGCGATGGGATTTTCGAGGGCGAAACAGCATTCGGCCGCGTCACGGGCAATAACGTCGTGAGTTGGACACCGCACCTGAACGATTGGTACGAAACCGTGAAATTGAATTACGGCTTCGATTTTACCGATCCGTCGAAATCGATCCGCGAATACCCGAACGCCCGGGCGCCGGAAAAAGCCGTCCCCGATACCTGGATGAAGATGGATCAGGTGATCGCGCACTGGCAATCGATGGGCGTCGACGGATTTCGCTGCGACATGTCGCACATGGTTCCTCCGGAGTTTTGGTTGTGGGCGATCGCGCAGGCACGCGCGCGCCAGCCGGAAGTCCTGTTCATAGGCGAAGCCTACAATGACGACCCGAGCAAAGTTCCCGGCAGCGATCCGGTGATCGCGGGTCTCAACTGGGGCAAGGGAAACGTGATGTTCGATTTGTTGAATGCCGGCTTCGACGCCGTTTACGATGCCCCGGTCTACCGCGCCCTGAAAAGGATCTACGACGGCTCCGGTTGGGCGAACGATATCGACCGCGAAATCGGCGATGGCTTCATCTGCCACAACTCGGTTCGCTACGCGGAAAACCACGATGAAGTCCGGTTGGCCGCGCCGTCGGAATGGGGAGGCGTGGGCATGGGAGTGGGTTGTCCCGTCTCTGCGATTCTCTACGGGATGTCACGTGGCGCTATCATGCTTTACAACGGGCAGGAAATCGGCGAGCCGGCCGCGGGCGCGGAAGGCTTCGCTGGCGACGACGCGCGCACGAGCATTTTCGATTATTGGTCGATGCCTGAACTCGTGAAATGGGTGAACGGGCATCGCTATGACGGCGGCTGTTTGTCCCCCGAGCAAAAAGCGCTGCGCGCTTTCTATTCTCGGCTGGTCAACCTCGTGGGAGAACCTGCGTTTGCCGACGGGGAATTCTTTCCGCTCAATCCCGCGAACCAGGAGAATCCCGGATTCGGACGTTTGCCTGACGAGCGGGCCGGCGGCCACTGGCTTTACGCTTTCCTGCGTTACGATCGATCGACGCAACAACGATTCCTCATTCTCGCGAATCTCCATCCGATCATTCCACTGCGAGACGTTCGCGTGATCCTGCCCGCGACGGCCATGCAATTCCTCGATCTGGATGCGGAGGAGTTCGACCTGCGCCTAACACTTACCGATCGGCTCGCGCTTGAAGGTGCGGCGAAAACAAGTGCAACCGTCGCGGAGGCACTCGGCGCCGGAATTCCGATCTCGGAAATCCCGCCGCTGACGCCACTTTATCTCGAGATCTAGGTGGATCGCGCGCTCCG
>JBEEHC010000001.1:0-6659 GCA_041167205.1 Verrucomicrobiota bacterium | reverse complement strand
CGGCCATCCACGACCGTAACTGGGTTCGGGAAAACGTAATTTCATGATGGCGTTTCTGCGGCCGAGGAACATCGCCGTGTCGACGCGGCCGCGCTTCACTTTCAGCGGAGCGGGCCAGAGATGCGTTTGGTTTTCGAGATTCACCACCAGGCCGAAGAGCACGCCGGCATGTTTTTCGTTTTCCAGATAAGGAACCAAAAGATCAGCCAGGATCGGCAACATCAGATTGTCGTCGTCCAGAAAATAAACGAACGGACGGGTCGCGGCCTCCAAACCGGCGCGTTTTTGCCTGTCGCCATATTGTTTCGTCTGCGGGCCCTCGACCAGCAAATGCGGTCGGAGCCCGTCAGGGATTCCCATGGGCCCGTCGGTGATAAGAATCCATTCTGCCTCAGCCGGGACCGACCAGGCAATGAGAGGCAGGAATTCAGGACGCGAAACAGCGGTGATGACGCTAAGAGACTGCGCGTGTCCCATTCGTTCGATTCGGCGCTTTTACAAAAGGTCCGCTTGGGCGCCGATCGGCGGTTTCAAGCCAAGCTTTCGGTAGGCATTCGGCAGAGCCACGCGCCCCTGCGGCGTCCGTTTGATATAACCTTCCATGATCAGATACGGCTCGTTCACCTCCTCGAGCGTGCCTGCTTCTTCCCCAACCGCCACCGCGAGCGAACTCAGCCCCACCGGGCCGCCATCGAATTTGTGGATCAACGTTTCGATGATGCGTTTGTCCCATTGATCGAAACCATCCCGGTCGATCTCGAGCATGGTCAGCGCGCGATCGGCCAGCTCCGCGGTGATTTTCCCATCCGCCTTCACCTGGACGTAATCGCGTACCCAGCGGAGCAGGTTGTTCGCCGTCCGCGGTGTGCCGCGCGTGCGCGTGGCGATTTCCGCGGCGCCTTCCGGGTCAATCGGCACGCCGAGCAGTCCGGCGCTGCGCGTGATGATTTTATGCATCTCTTCCGCGGTGTAGTAATCCAGACGCGCGCTCATTCCGAAGCGTGAACGCAGCGGCGCGCTCACCATGCCGGCGCGCGTCGTCGCTCCGATGAGAGTGAACTTGGGCAATTGCAGGCGCAGGCTTCGCGCCTGTGGCCCTTGGTCGATAATGATGTCGAGCCGGTAGTCCTCCATCGCCGGGTAAAGATATTCTTCAATCGTCGGTTGCAGCCGATGGATCTCGTCAATAAAAAGGACGTCGCCTCTCTCGAGGCTCGTGAGCAAACCCGCGAGTTCCCCAGCTTTTTCGATGACGGGTCCGCTCGTGTTTTTTACATTCACGCCCATGGCGTTGGCGATGATATTGGCCAGCGTCGTCTTTCCGAGACCCGGTGGACCGCTCAGCAGAATATGTTCGAGAACGTCGCCGCGCTTTTTCGCCGCTTCCACGAGGAGTTCGAGCCGTTCGCACACTTTCACCTGGCCGGTGAACTCGCTGAACATCGGCGGCCGCAGCGAGACTTCGAAAGCGGGATCGGGCTCCGGTGGTTTCATGCGGCCTTTCGCTCTTCCAGGTTCTTTGTCATCACCAGTTCCGTGCCCCGCGCCTTCAAGATGTAATCGACTTTGTCGAAGGCGTGCCGGATCAAGTGCAAGCCAAGGCCGCCGGGTTTGATCAGATCATGTGATCGCCCTTGCATCGAGTTCCTCGCTGTTTGTTTGCCGTAATCGCGCAACCGCATCCGTATGCAATTGCGCAAGCCCTCGAGCGAAAGCGAAATCAATTGATCGTCCCGGAAATGATACGCGTGCCGAATAATGTTGGTGCAGGCTTCGTCTACACCCAGCACGATGAGGGTGCGTTCCTTCTCAGACAAAGGGTACGTCTCGAGGAATCCCCGCACGAATTTTCGCATCAAGGCGAGATTGCCCGTGTGGCTCGAAAACTCGACTTTCTTTTTTTTCATCAGACGCGGAAGGCTGAACATATGCCGGTGACGCAATTTCGGAACCGAAAACTCGGTGGACAGCCGGAGCAACCATAGCTCTCTTTCGTCATGTGGAAATCATTGCTCGCCTCGCTCCTTCTCGCCACCCCCGCTCTGGCGCAAGAAAATCCGAGCGCATACGAGGCCCTGCGCGTAATCGGGACGCAATTGAATCGCGACATGATGAGCCGGGTCATCTCGGTCACCGGTGTCGACGGCGATCCGCAACCGAGAAGCTGGAAGGTCCTGGTGGGAGACCGGCGCGCTAACGGCGGCGTACGCGAGATCATTGTGGAAGACAACCGGATCGCTTCGCAACGCGTTCCGAATCGTTCGGTCGTCGGCTCAACGGAAGGCAACACAATCAACACGTCGCGTCTGAACCTCGACTCGACCGGCGCCTACTCCGTCGCCAGCCACACCGCGGAAACTTCCCATGTTACCTTTTCCCGCGTGAGTTACACGCTCCGGACGGACGAGCGCGGCAATCCGACCTGGATCGTTACGCTGGAAGATCGATCCCGAAAGCCACTCGGCACCATCCACATCAAAGCCAACGACGGCCGGGTCTCGCGGGTCGAAGGCATGTACCAGGGCCGGAACATGGAGCAGGTGGAACAGGATCCCGAGCAGGTCGACAACCGCGACGTCGATTCGGAAGACGATCCCGGGGACAACATAGTCAAGCGACGCATCAAGCGACTCTTCCGGAAAACCAAGGAGGACGCGCGCCGAACGTTTAATCGGGTTCGCCGCTCGTTTGCCGACTTCATCGCCCCCCGCGGAAATTAACAGGCGAGAAAATTAGATGGAGAACAATTTTTGGCCAGCCCTTCCATTCTCAGAATGGAAAGAAACATGCGCCACGCTCCACATGTGGACGCAGATCGTCGGAAAAGTTCGGCTGGCGCTGGCGCCGTGGACCAATCACTCCTGGCACGTCACGCTTTATCTCACCGCACGCGGCTTGACCACTTCACCGATTCCTTTCGGCGCGCGCATTTTTCAAATCGACTTTGATTTTGTCGATCATGTCTTGCGGATTCAGACCTCTGACGGCCGGGAGCAAATCATCCGCTTGGAGCCAAAGTCCGTCGCCAGGTTTTACAGCGAAGTGATGAGCGCGTTGCGCGAGCTCGACCTATCGGTCGAGATCAACACCACACCGAACG
This sequence comes from Verrucomicrobiota bacterium, assembly GCA_041167205.1. Taxonomy (GTDB): domain Bacteria; phylum Verrucomicrobiota; class Verrucomicrobiia; order Chthoniobacterales; family UBA10450; genus AV80. The sequence goes on along the minus strand of JBEEHC010000001.1, from coordinate 3,559 downwards.
AAGTCGATCCCGCGATTCCATTCGAACAGAATGAAAAGAATTCCTCCTACGATCCCGAACATGCGAACCGGTTTTGGCGGGTTCTCTTGCAGAGCGATCGTGTCTTCAAGAAGTTTCGCGCCGACTTTTGCGGTAAGTGCAGTCCAGTCCATTTTTTCTGGGGCAGCTTCGATCTGGCCGTGACTCGATTTTCCGGGCGGCGCGCTCCGCCCCATCCCGGCGGCGTTCCGCATTTGCCCGACGCTGTCGCGCGCGAAGCTTATTCGCAGGAGGTGAGCAGTCTTGGCTTCTGGCCAGGTAACGAAATGATGCCCGAGGCGATTTTTTATTCCTACGCCTATCCTGAGCCGAAAGGATTTCCGGACGCGAAAGTGCAGCCAGCGGCCGCGACTTACAACACGCAACTCAAGGAATTCGTGCTCGCCTACGACTCTGTCCGCCAGGCTGCGACGCCTGATCAGGCGCTGCTCGACTTTGCGCGCAGTACCTACGACGCGGCCTCGACCCTGGGAAATTGGGATCGCGCCGCGCTCGTGGAAATCAAACCCGACTTGCATTCGCCGCGGCAACACCGGTAAGTTTCGCGCGATGCTTTCCATCAATGAAGCGGCGGCGGAGCGCGGCGCCTGGCGCGCGGTCCCGCAAGGTTGGCGGCAGTTATATGGAAATTTCGAGCGGCTCGGGGTCAGTGTCGAATGGCACGACTTCCGGACAGAGCGGCCGTTCGATTGGGGGCTAAGCTTTCATCCGCGCAGCGTTGAATTCTGCCTGAACATGGAAGGACGGGGAGCGGTCGGCGCCCGGTCGCAGGCTGATTATGTTCCGGGCAGCGCTGGTTATTACGCGCTGACGGATCAGCCGTTACAGGCCTCGCGCCAGGCAGGGGATCATCATCAGTTCGTCACTTTGGAATTTTCCCGCGAGCATTTGCAGAAACAACTGGCCGATTGTGAAGCGGACCTCGATCCACAGCTGCGCGCCGCGGTTTTTCCTGGAAAAGAGCGATCGATTGTCTCCATGGCCCGCCCGATGTCGGCCGAGCAGCACAGCGTCGTGGCGACTCTGCTTCAGCCGCCGGTTTCCAAATCAGCCCAAAGTCTGTGGTACCGGAGCAAGGCGCTCGAGCTCATGGCGCATTTTCTTTTCACGCCGAAAGATCCCGAGTTGTTTTGCATGCGCCAGAAGCGGGTCGCGCGCGATCGGGTCGCGCGCACGAAGGAATTGCTCGCGCGCAATCTCGCTCAACCGCCGACGCTCGAGATGCTGGGTCGGGAAGTTGGTTGCAGCCCGTTTTACCTGAGCCGAAGTTTCTCGCGCGAAGTCGGCCTGACCATTCCGCAATACCTGCGCAAATTGCGCATGGAACGCGCGGCCGAGCTTTTGCGCATGGGGCATCACAACGTCACGGAGGCCGCGACCGAAGTTGGCTACTCGAGCCTGAGCCATTTCAGCAAAGCCTTTTGCGAAACCATCGGCTGCTGTCCGGTTCTTTATCCGATGGCGAAAAACGTCGTCGAGCCGCGGTGATGCGAGATGCTGGCGCTCGCCGCGCCGAGCGCCTCTACATTCCTCGTGACCACGCACGGCTCTTCAGTTAAATCGAACTCGATTTCAACGATGAAAATCACCCGCGCCCTCATCTCCGTTTCAAATAAGAAAGGCGTGGCCGCCTTCGCCCGCGCCTTGGAGAAACAGGGCGTCGATATCATATCCACCGGCGGCACGGCTGAGTTGTTGCGCAAGGAAGGCGTGCCGGTCCGGGACATTTCGAGCTTCACCGATTTTCCGGAAGTGCTCGAGGGACGGGTCAAAACGCTGCACCCGCGAGTCCACGGAGGGTTGCTCTATAAGCGAGGCAATCCATTGCATGAAGCGCAGGCCAAGGAATGTGGCTTTCAACCGATCGATCTCGTCGTAGTAAATCTCTATCCGTTTGAAGCGACCATCGCCAAGCCCGGTGTCACGCTCGCGGAAGCTATCGAACAAATCGATATCGGCGGGCCATCCATGATTCGCAGCGCGGCCAAGAATTACGAATCGGTCACCGTGGTTGTGGATCCGAGCGACTACGACACGATTCTGGAAACGATGCGTGATCATGAGGGCGGAACGACTTTGAAATTGCGCGAGCGCCTCGCCATCAAAGCGTTCATCAAGACGTCGGACTACGATCGCGCGATTGGAACTTTCCTGAATCAGGAACAAACGACCGATGCCTCGTTTTCGCTCTCGCTCCCGCTCGTGACGCGGCTGCGTTACGGGGAGAATCCGCATCAATCGGCCGCGCTCTACGGCGATTTCGACCGGCATTTCAAGAAACTGCACGGCAAGGAACTTTCGTTTAACAACATTTTGGATATCAGCGCCGCGGCGAATCTCATCGCCGAATTTTCCGAGCCGACCGTTGCCATTCTGAAGCACACCAACCCGTGCGGCGTCGGCAGCGATCCCGACTTGCGGGAAGCGTGGGAAAAGGCCTTCGCGACCGACAAGCAGGCGCCCTTCGGCGGAGTCATCGTTTGTAATCGCCCGATCAACGAATCTCTCGCGAAGGCGATCAGCGAAATTTTTAGCGAAGTGATCATCGCGCCGCAGTTTGAGGCCGAGGCGCGCACCTTGTTCCAAAAGAAAAAGAATCTCCGGCTGATCCGCGCTCTGACCCCGCCGACCGCCGACCGGCCGTCGCAGGACATCCGGTCCGTGACGGGCGGCTTGCTCGTGCAGGACAAGGATTCAGGCGAGCCGGTCGACTTCGCGATGAAAGTAGTGACCGCGCGCCAACCAACAGAACAAGAACTGGCTGCGATGTCTTTCGGTTGGCGGGTCGTCAAGAACGTCAAGTCGAACGCCATCGTTTATGCCGCATCCGATCGCACGCTTGGCATCGGCGCCGGCCAGATGTCTCGCGTGGACGCGTCGCGCATCGCTGTTTGGAAAGCTGCCGAGGCGGGCTTATCGCTCAGCGGCAGCGCCGTTGCGAGCGATGCATTCTTTCCATTCCCCGATGGGCTCCTCGCCGCCGCCGATGCTGGCGCCACCTGCGCGATTCAGCCCGGCGGTTCAGTCCGCGACGACGAAGTCATTGCCGCTGCTGACGACCGTGACATGGCGATGATCTTCACCGGCGCCCGCCATTTCCGGCATTGAACCCCATTCTGGCAGAGTGAGAACTTGATCATCCGCGAAGCGAAACCGGAGGTCGATTGGCTCACCGGGATTTGGCCGATTTTTCAAGAGGTCGTGCGGGCTGGGGACACGCTCGCCTTCTCGCCGGACGTCGACGAGCCGGGCGCGCGTCAACAATGGATGTTGCCCTCGCCAGCCGCGGTTTTTGTGGCTGTCAATGAAGAGGACGGAGCGATCCTCGGCACCTCGTTTGTTAAGGCGAATCAGCCTGGGCTTGGCGGGCATGTGGCCAATGCCGCTTTCATGGTTGCAACGAACGCGGCCGGCCACGGCGTGGGTCGCGCACTGGCAGAGCACGCCATTGAGTGGGCGCGCCGGTCAAACTTTTCCGCCATGCAATTTAACTTTGTCGTCAGCACGAACACACGGGCGA